>NZ_SOGT01000018.1:0-97595 GCF_004403345.1 Cryobacterium lyxosi | reverse complement strand
GGGCGTCTACCCCATCGCCTACCTACTCCCCGGCATCGGCATCGACGGATCCGACGCCTGGGTCGGCCTACAAATCGGCTACTCCGTCGCCGACATCCTCGCCAAATGCTTCTACGGCCTCATCATCTACCGCATCGCACGCATGAAATCATTCGCAGACGACCAAACCTTCGCCGACTCCGAACTATCCCTCGAAGACGCAACAAACCTCAAACGATCCACCATCAAGGACTAGTCCACGGAGAGGTACCCATCGCAGGGACTGCACTGCTGAATCTTGGTCGTGCGGTCCCACTGTGAAAATTTGGGGTACAACACGACCACGTATCGCCCGGAAGCTCATACCACCCCGAGAAACCGGCGCAGTAATAGCCCTGCTTTCTGTCAGCATTAAAGACTGTTATACAGTCCTGTATTCCCGGGCTTGCGCAATACTGACCCCGCTCTTTACCGGCGCGGGCCATCGGCTCGACGGGACCGCAGCGCGGTTGACGGATTCGCTGGAATCAATTTGAACGATGCATTCTCACTCTGTGATAACCGGCGTGGTGTGGCGTCTTGAGGTGTTCCAAACTGAAGCGCAGCACGGGTGTAGCTTGTGTGATCTCACTGAGGAGAAATTGTGAAGGCTGTTCGTCTGCACCGTTACGGGGAAAATCCGAAGATCGAGGAGGCGGCCGAGCCCAATCTGATCGGGCCGTGGGACGTCATTGTTGATGTTGGTGCTGCTGGTTTGTGCCGCACGGATCTTCACATTATTGAAGGGCAGTGGGATCCCATCCAGCACCCGCACCTGCCGTATACATTGGGGCACGAGAACGCGGGATGGATTCGCGAAATCGGCAGTGCGGTGCATAACGTGAAACCGGGTGACACGGTGATCATGCATCCGCTGACTAGTTGTGGTCTGTGCCCGGCCTGCAGAGTGGGCCAGGACTCGCACTGTGAAAACGCGAGTTTTCCGGGAATCAACGCGAATGGCGGCATGGCTCAGCAGCTTCTGACCAATGCACGGGCGGTTGTTCGGTTGGACGCCGGGCTGCAACCGAAAGACGTAGCCGCGCTGGCTGATGCAGGTCTGACCGCGTACCACGCGGTGCGTAAGGCTGCAGATGTTTTATTTCCTGGAACCCACGCGGTCGTGGTCGGTGCCGGTGGTCTCGGACATATTGGAATTCAGGCGCTCGCGGCAATTACGAGTGCGACGATAACGGTCGTCGACCCCAGTGAGGCTGCTCTCGAGCTCGCTGCGAAACTCGGTGCGCACCACACGGTTCTGTCAACGACCGACGATGACGTCGCGAAGAAGGTTCTCGAGATCACGGATGGAGGAGCGCACGTTCTGTTCGACTTCGTCGGAGAGCACGGTGCGGAGTTGCTCGCTCCGCGTCTTCTGCGTAATCGTGGATCGCATTACGTGATCGGTTACGGTGGCGCGGTCAATATCCCCACTATTGAGATTATTTCGCGTGAAATCAACGTCATCGGAAACTTGGTCGGAACCTACAACGACCTCGTCGAGCTCATGACACTCACGGCTCAAGGCAAGGTCACGCTGCACACTGCTGTTTATCCCTTGGACGCAGCTCTTGACGCGATCGCAGATTTGACTGCCGGACGGATCATCGGTCGCGGAATTCTCATCCCCTAAGACACCAACACGAACTCCCCCCGAGACGACAGCTGTGAGCAAAGGAGCTCAATAATGGCTTTTCCCGCCAAGTATCCACAAATGAATGCGACGGAATTGACTGATGAAGCGCGGAGCGTGCTCATCCGGGTTATTCGGGTTGCGTTTCCTCACCCGTCATTTCCCGATGCTCCCTATGAACGGACGGCAGACACGATCTTGCGGGAGGCCGAGAACTCAACCTGGTTTCGCGTCGCGCTCACGCAGGGGCTCCTCACTCTGGGCCACCTGGCCGGAGGCGATTTCCGCGATCTGAACGACGAAGACGGCACCAAGGTTTTGCGCCGAATCGAGACCACGGAGTTTTTTGGCTTTATCAGGCGCACGACCGTGCTGAATCTGTATGACAACGAGGACGTCTGGGAGATCCTCGGCTACGAAGGACCAAGCTTCGACAAAGGTGGATACATCGACCGTGGCTTCAACGACCTTGATTGGCTTCCCGAAGCGCGGATCGAAAGCTACGACGGGCCGGAGCAACTCATCGAAATTGCCACAAACGCGTCGGTGGCAAAAATACGCGGCGGCGAAAACACGCCCGCGATAGAGCGTGATACCAGCAATCAACCCGGTAAACGCGACGCAACCATGATGGAGATGACGAAGTGAGCAATATCGAGCATGATGAGGCAGCGATCGTCATTATCGGATCAGGAGCTGGGGGTGGAACGCTTGCTTACGAATTGACGGCGAAAGGTCTTCCGGTTGTAGTTCTGGAGGCGGGTCCGTACCTGCGCAACGAGGACTACGTCAACGACGAGTGGGAGGCCTTCAACCAGATGGCCTGGCTTGACCCGCGAACCACCTCCGGCTCTTGGCGAATTGCTCGCGATTTCCCCAACCTTCCGACATGGATTGTGAAGGCGGTCGGTGGCACGACAACGCATTGGTCCGGTGCGACACCGCGATTCAAAGCTCACGAATTCGCTGCGCGAAGTACCTACGGTCGAATCGACGGTGCCAATCTCCTCGACTGGCCGATCACTCTGGCCGAGCTCGCGCCGTACTACGACAAAGCCGAAGTCGCGATGGGATCGACGCACGTGCACGGTCGCAAGCCGCTACCTGCGAATAACAATTACACGGTCTTCGCAAACGGCGCCGAACGGCTGGGATACAAGTTTTATTCGACCGGCCCGTATGCGACGAACGCTGAGGAGTACGACGGTCGTCCGGCATCCATTCAGGACGGCTTCAACTTTCAGGGTGATAAGAACACGTCGAAATGGTCGACGCTGGTGCGCGAAATCCCTCGTGCAGAAGCAACGGGGTTGCTTGACCTACGACCCGAGAGCCATGCGGTGCAGATCACCCACGATGCTTCGGGACGAGCAGACGCCGTACTTTATCTGGACAAAGACGGCAACTTGCAACGGCAGGCCGCCCGACTCGTCGCAGTCGCTGCGAACTCTATAGAAACGCCCCGGCTTTTGCTTCAGTCGGCCAGCCCGATGTTCCCCGATGGCTTGGCCAATTCCTCCGGCCAAGTCGGCCGCAATTACATGCGACACACCACCGGTTCGGTCTACGCCAGGTTCAGCGATCCAGTACGGATGCACCGCGGTGAAACCATGGCCGGAGTGATCGCGGACGAGTCCGGGCATGACCCCGATCGAGGCTTTGCTGGTGGCTACTTTTTGGAGACAATTTCACTGGGGCCAGCCTTCTTGGCCAGCTTCAGCGATCCCGGGGCGTGGGGGCGTGAATTCACCGAAATTCTCGAAGCGTATGCCAACACGGCCGGGCTCTGGATCGTCGGCGAAGACCTGCCACAGGAAAGTAACCGAGTCACTCTGAACACGACGGTGTCTGACAAGAATGGCCTTCCCGTACCCAACGTGCACTTCGACGACCATACCAACGACATTGCCATGCGGGAGCACGGATACGCGCAAGCGGAACTGCTGTATGAGGCTGTTGGTTCGGTCGGTGCGCAGCGCACTCCCCCGTATCCGTCTACACACAATATGGGCACCTCCCGAATGAGTGCGCGGTCCGAAGATGGTGTCGTTGATAAGTGGGGACGTGCCCACGACGTACCCAACCTGTTCATCAGCGATGGGTCCGTGTTCACCACCAGCGCGGCCGCCAATCCCACGCTCACGATCGTGGCGCTGGCCATCCGACAGGCCGAGTACATCGCGGATCAACTAAAAATAGGAGGAATTTGAGCTAGGCCAGACGGCCAGATCCGTGTGACGCGGATCGACTCTGCCCCAAGCCGTCCATTCATCTCCCCACACAACACACACGATTAAGGAAGTACGCCGTCGTTTCGGCACCTTCACCGGAGGGAACGTGCCGTCCCGGTCACGGGGCACCTGAATAATCACCACCCCGTCGTGGGACTGATCACCGCTTTGGTGCCAGTCCCACCGCGCACGTTCGAGTCAGAAAACGCGGATCGGGATCTCGGCCGGTGCTGCGAGCAGCGACTCGATTTCCTCATCGAGCTTGACGAGGGTGATTGACGCGCCCGCCATGTCCAGCGACGTGCAGTACTCACCGACGTAGTTACGGCCGACGGTGATGCCCGCGCTGACTAGTTTCTCGTGTGCCAGGCCGTACAGCAGGTATAGCTCGCTGATCGGCGTGCCACCGAGGCCGTTCACCATGAGCGCGACACGATCGCCGGACGCGAACGGTAAGTCCGTGATGACGGCTCCGAGAATGTCATCCACGATTTCGTCTGCCGAGACGAGCTTGCCGCGCCTGCGCCCGGGCTCACCGTGAATGCCGATACCGATTTCGATCTCGTCTGGCCCGAGATCGAAAAGGGGTGACCCTTTCGCGGGCGGGGTGCAGGCCGTCAGTGCGACACCCATCGTACGCGTAACCGAGTTGACCTTCTCACCGATCCGGATGATTTCATCAAGGTCGGCGCCGGCTTCCGCGGCCGCGCCTACTGCCTTCATCACGAAAAAATTGCCGGCGACGCCGCGGCGACCGATCGTGTACAGCGAGTCCTCCACCGCGACGTCGTCGTCGATGAAGAGCATCTCGACTCTGATACCGTCGGCGCGTGCCATTTCCTGCGCCATCTCGAATGCCATTCGGTCTCCGGTGTAATTGTTGACGAGCAGTAGCACTCCCTTCGGCGAGGCGAGCAGTTTCGTCGTCTCGTACACGTAATCGACGGGAGGGGCAGCGAAGACATCTCCGGGGCAAGCAGCGTCGAGCATTCCCCTCCCAACAGTCATGACGTGGGCGGGTTCGTGGCCTGATCCAGAACCCTGAATGATGGTCACCTTGTCTGCGTTGGGTGCATCGGCACGGTGGATGAGGTTGTACTCCGGGACGTACTTCAGCGTGTCCGGATTTGCGAGGGCGAGGCCCTTGAGCATTTCCGGCACGAAATTCTTGGGATCGTTGATGAACTTCTTCATGGTTTCTCCACGTCTTTGTGATGCTGAATGGGCTTCGGGTACGGGTAGGGCAGAGGGGCCTATGGGTTAGCGGGCACGCGATTGTACGGTGAGTCGCTCGAGGATGACGGCTATGGCGACCGCACCGGCATCGGGCGAGCCGATACTGCGCTCACCGGTGTAACTGGCGCGTCCGCGTCTTGCCTGAAGAGAGCTGGTTGCGTCTGCTGCAACACGTGCGGCTTTCGCTGCCTCGTCAAGTGCTTTTTCGAAAGACGAGCCCTGTGCGACGGCCACCTCAAGAGCGTCAGTCGCCGGAACGAGCGCGTCGAGCAGCGTCTTGTCGCCAACATCAGACTTGCCACGGTCCTTGATGCCCTCGATCGCCGCTCGCAGCATTGCGACCACGTCGGCGCCGCCGACCTCATCGCGACCGCGCACTGCGGTGGAAGCACGCAGGAAGGCGGTGCCCCAGAGGGGGCCGGAGGTACCCCCGATACGGCTCGTGATCGTGTGCGCAATACTCTTGAGAAAAATACTCGAGTCTGTGCGGTCGAAGACGTCCCATTCCTCTAATACTTTCTCGAAACCGCGGGCAAGCGAGTATCCGAAATCGCCGTCTCCGACGACGGAGTCGAGTTCGCAAAACGGGTCTTCGTTTTCAATCGCCGTTTCGGCAATCGATCGGACGACGAATTCAGTGTCGATGATGCTGCGGGTCTTCATTGTGCCTCCTGAGGTTTGGCGTGAGGGAGCGCTGCCATGCGGGCGAGATCGCCCAGCTGAATGAACGACCTTGGGTTGATGTCATACGGGTCTGCGATTACCTGGGTCATCTCGCCGGGATTCGGGTCACCAAGTGAAGAGACCACGAGGGCGGCGGCGGAGAAGTCCTCGCTAGCGGTGTAGCTACTCACCGTCACGACGGTTCGCAGACCAGCCGTCGTCGCTGAGCGCAAGCCGTTTTCGCTATCCTCGACAACGATCGCATCATCTGGCGATATTCCAAGCACAGAGAGCGCGTGCAGATAGATGTCCGGTGCCGGCTTTTTCTTCGCCACGATGTCGCCTGCAAAAACTGCGAAACGTGATGCTTGCTCGAGACCGACGGCGTGGGTAAGAACCGCCCGAACGGATGGCTCCGCCGATGTAGACGCGACCGCGAGGGTCCATCCTGCCGCACTCGCCTCCCGCACGATTCGATCGATACCGGGTCGCGCTGGCACAACACCACCCTCGATCAGATCCGTGTAGATCTCGGTTTTCCGGCGATGCCATGACGCTATGAGAGCAGTACGTGCCGTCGGGTCGTCGGGGATTTCGATCAGTTCAGCAAACTCGGGTGTGATCAAACTCATCAACCGCTCCTTGCCTCCACTAATTCTCACCTTGTCGGCATAGTCCTCGATGCTCCACTGCACGGGCAGCCCAAATTCGCGAAAGGTTTGGTTGAAGGCGGGCAGGTGACCGTACTGCTCCGTGTCGGCGAGTACGCCATCGCAGTCGAAGATCAGAGCAGGCATCGCTTTCACCACGCCTTATTAGCGCTACCGAATTGACCTGCCAGATTGACGACGAGGTGCACGATGTCGGCCCGAGTGTGGGCAAAAAGCGACGGTGGATCCCATTTGTCGTTTTTCTGTGCCTCAGTGAGGAAGGTGAGGCTTGACTTCATGAAGGTTTCCTTGAGGGAGGTCGATATGTTGACCTTCGCGCAACCGCGCGCGATCAGGTCACTGAACTGCTCGGAGGTCAGGCCGCTCCCGCCGTGTAATGCGATCGGGATTGGATGGCGCTCCACAATGTCAGTGACCCGGTCGAAGTCGAGTACGGGTGTGGCCTTGTACGTTCCGTGCGCATTACCAATCGATGGGGCAAAGACGTCAACACCAGTCGCCTCAATAAAACGCAGCGAGACTTCAAGCGATTGTCGCGCCGTTTCCTGGTCGGATCCGTGGTCGTCTTCCACACCCGTAATGGCCTCGATCTCGCCCTCGACGTGAGCGCCGTAGAGCCGGGCCTCTTTCACGACTTCGATGGTCTGCCGCTGATTCTCTTCGACCGGTAGTGCGGAGGCGTCAAAAAGCACCGAGTTCCACCCCTGCTTGAGGCACTCTGTCACGACGGCGCGATCCGGGCAGTGGTCTAGGTGCAACGAGACCGGCACCTCTATTCCCTCGGTCAATGACCGCCAGAGACTAGCAAACACGCCACTCCCGATGCTCCGCACGGTCTTCACTGAAGTTTGAACAATCAGTGGGGATCTTGCCTCTACGGCCCCAGCAAGCACCGCTTCCAACGTTAAATCGTTGAAGACATTTATGGCAGGGACACCGTAGCGGTCGCTGAATGCGCGATCGACGATATCTTTCATTGGCACGACACTCACAGCAACCTCCGTGTTTGGGTATCTTTACGGTAGGGCAGGTGGTACGACTCGAACCATACAGGATTTCCCCGCCTTTTCGGGGTGGGGAATTCTCTAACGCTCGGCGATCACGCCTACCGAACTGTGTTCCCGGTTCATGTGGACGAGCATCGTGCGATTGTGCGCCCCGGTTTTTCGGAGCAATGATCCGACGTGCTTTTCGACCGTCTTAACCGAAATGAACAACGCGCTGGCGATCTGCTTATCTGCCATGCCCCGCTCGACGAGTGGGCGCACCTGACGCTCCCGTGGGGTGAGAGTTTCATCGTCGGATGCATGGGCGGAGAAACCGGTGAGGTGGTCGAGAATATCGTTCTGAAGCAGCGCTTCGCCACGACACGCGGCAATGATCACGCGTGAGATCGTTGCCGCATCGGACTTGAGGCTGAGGAATCCGCGGACGTTTGCTTGCGTCGCTGAACGAATCTGGTCAACGGTCGGGTTTTCTGTGAGGACAACGATTGTGGCGTTTTGGTCAAACTCACGTATCTTCGCGAGCGTGCCGAATAGTTCCCCGTTGAGCACCCGTAGGTCGACAATGAGCACGTCCGGACGAAGCATCTCATAGGCATCGACCAGTTGACGCCCCGAGCTCAACTCCGCGGTGACCTGGATTGCAGGTTCGCTCAGATTCAGGAGCCGAACGAGTCCGGCACTGATAATCGGTTGGTCGTTCGCGATGAGAACCTTCCAGCGCGGCTGCGGGACGCTTTCGCCGGTTCCGGAAATATACGGGATAGTCGCTTTGATCTTCGTTCCCCATCCCGGAGTCGTATCGATGTCGAGCTCACCATCGAGGTGACTTGCGCGCGACATCATCCCGTGGAGCCCGAGGCAGCCGGAAGACAATGACGAGAAGTGCCCGCCGTGTGCCTCGGCGAGGTCAAAACCCCGACCGTCGTCATCGATTAAAACTGACAGCACCTGAGTGTCGTAGACGAGTCCGACCCGAGCGCTTCCGGCACTTGCATGCGAGACAACGTTGCTGAGGGCTTCTTGAACGATCTTGAATGCCTGGTGTGCGATCTCTGGCGCGAGAGGGCGCGGTGTGCCGACGATAACGAATCCAGTCGTCGTCAAACACATGGACTCCACCCAGGCCAGCTCTGTGCCGATCGCTGCCTCGAGGGTTCGACCCTCCAGTGATGCCGGGCCAAGTCCGAGTGCCGTACGGCGCGTCTCGGTCAAGGCGTCATGGGCGACCGTGCGGGCACTGCTGATGAATATTGCGGCAGGTTCGCCGTTGCGGTTCGCCCTGTCTGCCTCGTCGAGGTGCAGAAGCAACGATGCGAGCGACCTCCCGACTGTCTCGTGGACGTCCCGTACGGCCCGCTCTCGTTCTGCAGCCACGGCAGCCTCGCGAGTGCGGTCAGCAGCCTTCGCGTACAGTGTTGAATTCGCGAGCGCAATCGCCGCGTGGTGCGCGAAGAGTTCGACGAGTTTGGCATCTGTCGTCGTGAACACACGCCCAGGAGTGGCGCTGAAGATGACGCACGTTCCAATGATGCTGTCATCCCATTGAATAGGGACGCCGATGACAGCGCAGTGCAACCGTGGGTCATCCGGTGCAATGTGGCCAGCCCGCAGTACCGATGCGTACTCATCGAGGATGACAGTTCCACGACTATGGACGACTTCGCCAGTGACTCCCTCGTCGAGCGAAAATGTCTGCCCTTCGTGACAGCCGACCCCGAGGTCCACTTTTTTGGTGTACATTCCGCTGGCTTCGTCAACCAGCGAGATCGAGCCGCTCTCACAACCAAGGAGTGCGATCGCGTGACCCAGGATGCGCTCGAGGAGCGGCGCCAACTCGAAGCGTCCCGCAAGGTCGCGGGCGAGATCTGTCACGGTGTCGAGTTGTTCGCGCAACTCGGTTGAAGACTCGATTACGAGGTCCTCTGAAGCGTGCACATTACGTCCTCTCTGACGAAGGGCAAACAGCCGGACTAGTTTCGAGGACAACGTGCGTCACCGCTCTTGCATAGCTAAGCCAGTACCCAGTAAATCATGTTCGATGCTGGTTTTCCCTACGTCTTTTCCCTCGGCCTTTTCCCTACGTCGACGTCTGGGAACTCCTCCTGGTCTGGGCGCGGGGCGCATGGTTGCCAAGAAAGACTCGGTCGAGGCTCTTGTCGGCGAGCGTGGAGGCTTTGCCTGCGCGTTGCACCACGGTGACGTGGCACGACATTCAAGAAGAGACGGAACGTGGCAGGTGATGCGCAGTGGCCCACATCGGAATTCTGACCAGCGGAGATGACTGTCCCGGTGTGAACGCTGTCATCCGTACGTGCGCACTGTGCGATATCCGCCGAAACCGAAGGCGCTCAAAGACGTACTCACGCACTCGGCGAATGTCGCCCGCGGGTTGCGTACTTTTCGCAGGGCGGCCGCGTCAGGCCCGGAGGGTGATGGTCCCCTGGCAAAGCCGAGGGATGAGCCAAGGGGCGGTTTCGAGAGACACCCTCGGTTCAATCAGGAGAGCCTCCGAACACCGCTTTCTAACCAATGAGGGGAGGTCGTCCGCATGGACCGGCCGATGAACGTGGCGGAGGGGTATCCGCTGACCCGTGGCCGGTGGATACCCCTCCGCTGTGATGCCGAGTTATGTCATGCGCCTAGTGATGGGCCACGTACTTGACGGGTTCAGGCAAGCCTGCCTCTGCACGGATCTGACGCGACAGTCGCTCGACCGAGATAAGCGCGTACACGACGCTCTCCGCCGTGACCTCGAACGACATGTTGTGAATGGTCTCGCCTTCTGCCGTGGCCGCTTCGGCGACGATGCGCAGTGTTTCCGCGTCGTCAACATCGATACCAACCTCAGTCAGGGTGGTCGGCAGTCCGACGCGGGTTGTGAACTCCACAAACGCCCGAATGTCGGCGAACGGTGCGCCCTCAAGGACGAGCTGCGTCACCGACCCAACATTCACCTTGTAGCCGTGCTGAACGCCCCTGGTTTGCGGTACGGCAGTGAGACCGTTGTGGATCGCGTGCGCTGCCGCCAGACCGCCGGACTCAAACCCGAGACCGGAGAGCAACGTGTTCGCCTCGATGACCTTCTCAAGAGCCGGTGTGACGACGTGATCGCGCACTGCGGCGATAGCCGGAATAGCGTTCTCCCACAAGACATCCCACGATAGGCGTGCGAGCGCCGTGCCGGTGAGGGTGGGAAGGTCTCCCGCGATCGTGTCGGAGAAAGACCCTGCGACAGCCTTCGCCTCGAGCCAGGTAGCGAGCGCATCACCGACGCCAGCGATAAGGAACTCAGCCGGGGCGTTCGCGACGATCTGCGTGTCCACGAGCACCAGGTCAGGGTTGCGAGGAAAGTAGAGATACTCAAGGAATGCGTGGTCCTCGGTGTAGATGACACCCAACGTCGAAGTCGGCGCGTCGACCGATGCTGTGGTCGGCACGGTCACCCAACGGATACCAGCGCTATGGCCAGCGGCCTTGGCCGTATCGTGGGTGCTTCCCCCACCGACAGAAACGGCGATGTCCGCATTGTGCTTCTTGAGGAGCTCTACGAAGCGCCCGATTTCCTTCGGGTGCGGAATACCGTTGAATTTCTCGCGGATAACGGGCAGTTTGGCGGCCTTCAGGCTGGCCGTGACGTCATCCTCAACGATATTCCAGACCATGTCGTCGCAAATCATGAGTGGACGTTTTCCGATTTGGGCAAGTTCCTCACCCAACCTCGATATTGCGCCCTTGCCCTGAACGTACCGACCTGGGCTGATAAATGTTTGCACGGTGCTTTGCGCCATAACAACAATCTCCTTTGATTTAATACTTCAGGTAGCGATTGGCGACCTTTAGCCGACGCTATGGCCGGCGCCACACCCGGAACAAGGGGGAATTCCTCGTTGTACGTGGGGAGTTTCCCCCGTCACCCCCCACGTGAGCCGCTGGCCCTTACGCGATCCTGAATTCTTCTCGAAGGTCACGTTCCATTGAGTGGATGCTCCTGTTGGTGTCCAGCGACTTTCTGCGCCGCACGTCTGGGCTCTCAGCCGATTGAACCTTGTGAAACTTATATCGCCGTCCCATTCACGCGGGATTCCCGGATGACCTGCCCGGACGCTAGAGCCCCCAAGGTGCGGCGGATTCCAGTGGTCGACGCGACAACGATTTGTGACTCTGGCCGTCTTCCAACCTACGGGTTTCGACACAGTAAGGTTTCGAGACACCGAGTGCCTTCTGGCTCAGTCGACGGCGCCGGACAGCGCCCGGAGATCGATCACGCCTTCTATCGACAGGGCATGACCGATCATGGAGCACTTTTGTGCGCTCGTGAGAACTCGAGATCGAGCCACCGCGGCATGGGCTCAGGAGCGCAAGCCCTCCTGCCACGTGATGAGGTCACCGAGCTTCGACACCAGGACGTCGTCGTGGAGTCCGTGCGCCTTGGCCCGCGCCTTGTGCAGCGTGGCGGTCGCGACAGCATGGTCGCCCGCGTCCGCCGCAATCTCCGCGTCGTCGAGGTAGGCCTCCAGCTGAGCGGAGAGCTGCGCGTACTTCATAGAGCCGTCCTTCACTCCCGCCAGAACTGCCTCGACCTCACCAAAAGTGACACAGTCGCCGCCACCGATGACGACACCGGCGGTCCATTCGATGCCGCCGAGAATATGAGCGAGGAACAGCGGATCGGAATAGTTCGCGTCGATGTGCCCAGCGCCTTCGTACCAGGAGCGACCGCCCTCGAAGTTCTGGCACCACGCGAGGGGGTGGTCGGCCCCCATCGCGCCACTGCCCGGGTTGTACGTCGACTCGTCGAGAGTGATCAGCACGTGCACGTCTTCGCGGGGATTGGTCGTGAAGTTGTACCACTCGTCGAAGCGCACCCATTCAGCCGGCAGCATCGCGGTCGACGGATGAGTCGGGCTCTCGACGCGCATCGTAGCTGTCTGTTGTGCGGGGTGGCTGCGGAAGCGGGCGCCGCCTCCGGTGAGATCGCTGTACCAGGGCACCGTGTGCATCGAATCTGTCGCTGCGTGCAGACCGACAAAACCACCACCGCCTCGAATGTATCCCTGGAATGCCGACAACTCGACGTCATCGAGGAGCCGCGGACGGACCGGGTCAAGGTCGTTCGTACCGTCCACTGGTGAGGCAAAGATGATGGTCGCGTACTGCGAAAGATCGTCGGCTGTGGTGAACGGAGTGGTGGAAAGAGTTCGGGTCGTCTGGCGCGGATCCCAGACGTCCACGGTGAACCCGTTCTCCTGACCAAGCTGAATGACTGCGAGCGTCGTGTCATCGATGTGCGAGTGTCTGTACCCGAGGGTGTCGCCGACGACCAGCACCTTGTACTCGTCGTCGGCATATGCCGGAGTAGCGCCGAGGCTGAGCATCAGCCCGACCGCCGCGATCCCGGTCACTAGGCGTTGAACATGCATCTTCATAGGTCTACTCCTCATTGAGTGCAACCTGACATGGTTGCTATCGGCACGCTATGCAATATGTTGCGTACAACTACATATGTCTTCGTCCGATAGCGTATGGGAACCTCAAATCAAATGTCAACGCGATTGCGTCAATATCGCCTCTCCTCCCCGTCAAAAAAGCCGCTTGACACTCGACTAGGAGCGGCAGACCCGCTCGCGGAGCCCTCCTCATCACTCGCGACTTGATCCGTCGCACCAGTCGGTATGCTCACGGCTTGACCATGGAACTGCGCACCGTGTCAGCCGACGACTGGCGAGCCTTGCCGCTAGCCAGTGATATGGGACCACCTGGAGCTGTCGTTGAGCATCACGGACACCTCGATCCGTGTCAAGGGCGACACGCGGGAGTGTCTCGGGATCGGTGTTTCCGGCGTTTTTCATTAGTAGGATTCTGCGTTCGGCCAGCGGCTACGGGCGAACGCGTTGAGAGCTGGTTTCCACCTCGTCGTCCATCGAGCTCGGCCCACTCCCGTGGGGTCAAGGCTCTGCGTGACCAGATACAAGCATTTTAGAGCGGCTTGCTCGGTGGGGAAATGTCCTCGAGCCCGGACCGCCCGCCGATACCGGGCGTTGAGCGACTCGATCGCATGGGTGGAGCAGATCACCTGGTGAATCTCGGGATCGTAGGACAGGAACGGGGTGAACTCTTCCCACGCCGACTCCCACAACCGGACGATCGCACCGTATTCCTTACCCCAGATCTCGGTCAGATCATCCAACGCTGCCCGCGCCGCGTCGACGGTCGGAGCGGTGTAGATCGGTTTCACCGCTCGTTTCATCGCATCCCAGTCCTTCTTTGAGGCGAGTTTGAACGTGTTGCGAATCAGATGAATGATGCAGGTCTGCACTATCGTCAGCGGCCACACGTCCCGACGACGTCGGGCAGACCCTTGAAGCTGTCACAGACCAGGAAGAACGTATCGGTGACACCTCGGTTTTTGATGTCCGTCAGCACAGACATCCAGAACTCAGCGCCCTCTCCGCCGGCGCCGGCCCACAGCCCGAGAATGTCCTTATCGCCGTCCGGGGTCACGCCGATGGCCGCGTGGATGGGCCGGTTGGTGACCTGCCCGTCTCGGATCTCCACCACGATCGCATCTATGACGATCGCCGCGTAAACGCTGTCCACTGGGCGTGACTGCCACAACCGCATCTCCTCGATCACCTTGTCCGTGATGCGGGAGATGGTCTCTGTCGATACCTGCGCACCATAAATCTGGTTGAAGTGCGCGCTGATCTCGCCGGTCGTCAGGCCACGAGCATACAAGGACAGCACGATCTCATAGACGCCAGTCAAACGGCGATGTCATTTCGGCACGATCACCGGAGCGAACGCTCCGTCCCTGTCGCGGGG
This sequence comes from Cryobacterium lyxosi, assembly GCF_004403345.1. Lineage (NCBI taxonomy): Bacteria > Bacillati > Actinomycetota > Actinomycetes > Micrococcales > Microbacteriaceae > Cryobacterium > Cryobacterium lyxosi. The sequence continues at coordinate 83,314 of NZ_SOGT01000018.1, read as the reverse complement.
CACCTGCTCCTTGGACAGGCGCACCCATTCCTTCGCGGCCACCGCTTCACGGGTAGGCTCAGGAAACTTGGGCTCGACATTTGGTTCTCCTCCGGGCGCTAACACGCAGTAGTGCGTGACGGCATCGCAATGGTTCGTTCACGACTCCGTTCCCCCTTGTTCACTGGGGGTTCAGACCATGAAGTTATGTTCTTCGAGGTCGAGCACTCGACGATATTGGGGGATTGGCAAAATGAACAACAACCGAGCAGGTAGCCGCGTACTGGCTGCATCCACTGCGGCAATTCTTATAGGTCTCCTTACGGCTTGCGGAAATGGGGCCGGTGAAGCCACCGTCGAAGACTCGGCCTACAACGGTGAGCCAGTGACGATTGACTTCTGGCATGGTTTCACCGGCGGCGGGGCCGTGGAGGCTGTACCTGAGCTGATCGCCAAATTCAACGAGGAACACGAGACCATCACGGTCAAGGAGACCCCGACGCCCTGGGACGACATGAGTTCGAAAATGCCATTGGCAATCAAGTCTGGCGAAGGTCCGGACGTGGCGGTACTTCACGGCGATGACATCGCGACCTACGCCGTACAGGGACAGTTCATTGAGGCCGACGAGATTGTGAATTCGCTAGGCTACGAAGAGGGGGACTTTCCTCCCGGCTTGCTTGAAGCAGGGTCGTACAACGGCTCCCAGTATGCGCTTCCATGGAGCGTGACGCCTCTCGGCATATATGCCAACGTGAATGTGCTGGAGAAAGCGGGCTTGGGCGCCGAGGCTGTCCCCACCGACAACGCGTCCTACATGGAATATCTTGAGGCGCTAAAGGATGCAGGCATCCAAGGCCAGTCACTCGACCCCAACATGTTCACGGGGATGCTGATGTTCAAGACCATGCTCTGGCAGTTTGGCGGAGAGCTGTTCAATGAAGAGGTCACTGAGGCAACCTTCAATTCGGATGCCGGTGTTAAGGCACTCAGCTGGATGGTTGACCTCGTAGACAAAGGTTATGCTCCCAAGGAACTTGCCGGTGGCTTGAACCCGGTTATCGCCGGGGAGAACGCTTACTACTGGACTGGCGTATGGAACACAACAAATCCGACCTTGCAGGAGGTCGACTGGGTGGCCGCTGCTGTTCCTCAGATCGGCGACGAGAAGGCCGTATGGTCGAGCTCAACTCACTGGGTCTTTCCCAAAAACAAAAACCAAAGCCCGAATGAAACAGCGGCAGCTGCGATCTTCGTCCAGTGGATGAATGACCACTCCCTGGACTGGGCAGGCCTTGGTGAGTTGCCCGCACTGAACAGTGTTCGAGAAGACCCGGCTCTGCTCGAACAGTATCCTCGGCTTGAGCCATTCATCGATGAGCTGGAGTATGCCCGCTATGAGTTCTCCGCTCCCGGCACAGTGGCCGCCGAAGCTCCGATCCTGACTGCACTGGGCGAGGCTCTCCGAAGTGAAAAGTCTCCGCAGGAAGCACTGGACGCCGCAGCTGCCGAATCTGGCCAGATCCTAGAACGGAACCGAAGCCAGTACGGTGATTGATACAGCGACGAGCACTGTTCTGGAGGCTCCTCGGATTCGATCGTTCCGGGGGGCTTCCCGCGGCCCATCTGTCCACGTGCGGCGTAACCTGACAGCCTATTTGTTCCTGGCCCCGTTCCTCTTGTTGTTCATCGTCTTCATCGTTGTGCCGATTGTGTTGGGCCTATGGATCAGCCTCCATACGTGGAACCCTATTCTGCCTACCAAGCCGTTCGTGGGTCTGGATAACTATGCGGACCTTTTCACGCCGGGGACGCTCACGGGTGACAACTTTTGGCAAAGTATGGGTGCTACGGGGATCTTTACAATTGCTACGTTTCCTCTCATGCTCGCTGTCCCCCTCGCCCTTGCATCGTTGCTCAACCGCAACATCAGAGGCGGCTCCGCTTTCCGGAGCAGTCTCTTTGCCCCTTATGTTCTAGGCGTTGCAGTGGTCGGAGTGATGTGGAATTTCTTTCTGAATCCGCAGCTAGGCGTCGTCAATGCCGCTCTACAGGCCCTCGGCTTCGAAGAAACGATCCCATGGACATCGGCCATGCCGTGGGCCTGGGTTTCGCTTGTCGCCGTCACCGTATGGTGGACAGCGGGTTTCAATACCGTGATCTTGCTGGCAGGGATGAAGGGAATCAACCCGGATCTGTACGACGCAGCTGCGGTTGACGGCGCCGGCGTCTGGACCAGGTTCTGGCACATCACTCTGCCCGGCTTACGGCCCGTAATGCTTTTCGTCACGACACTGACCGTGATCTCCTCGGCCAACATGTTCGGCCAGTCTTACCTCATTACCCAGGGCGGACCGGGAGAGCGAACAAGGACAGTGATCATGTATATCGCTGAAGAAGGGCTGGCTAACCAGCAGATGGGCCCGGCTGCCGCAATGAGCTACGTCCTTTTTGCATTCCTCGCAATCATCAGCATCATCAACTTCCGGGTCCAGCGAGAAAAGTAGTGAAGGTCCATAATGGCTACACAAGTTGACACGAGACGTCGGCGCCGGATGACGTCCGTTCCGATTCATATCTACGCTGTCCTGTTCGCAATCTCTTTTATTGTTGTCGTCCCGCTGTTATGGATGATTCTCTCGAGCCTGAAAGCCGACTTTCAAATCATCAGCGCACCGCTGTCACCGCTTCCTGAACCATTCACGATTGCCGCATACCAGCGGCTCTTCACCGGTCCGGAACCGATCGCTAAGTGGTTCTGGAACAGCACAGTGGTGGCAGTAGCTCAGACCGCACTGATCCTCGCAACTGCGTCAACGGCAGGATACGCGCTGGCCCGCCTCGAATTTTGGGGAAAGCGATTGATCTTCAGCGCGATCATCGCCACTCTTCTGGTTCCGCCGGTTATTCTTCTCATTCCCCACTACGTCATCATCGAAAGCTTCGGATGGCTTGACAATCTCCTGGCTGTGATTGTCCCGGGTGCAGCGTCGGCGTTCGGCGTCTTCTTCCTCCGCCAGTTTTTCCTCGGAGTTCCGAAGGAGTACGAAGAGGCCGCGCGAATGGATGGGGCGGGGGAGCTCAGAATCTTTCTCCAAATAGTCCTGCCTCTTGCTAAACCGGCACTAGCGACGCTCGCCGTGCTGAGCTTCCTGGGAAGCTGGAACGAATTCTTGTGGCCCGTCTATGTTCTCCTCAGCACTGAAAACTTCACCCTCCAGCCGGGTCTGTCCCTTCTACAGAGCGCATATGCCGTCCGCTATTCGCTCATCCTGGCGGGGGCAGTCATCGCGTCTTTACCGGTCTTAATCATCTTCTTTTTTGCTCAACGACAAATCATTGACGGCGTTGCAAACGCTGGGGTGAAAGGATAATAATGGATCTTTCTGGCGCTCCCGGTGATGCGGTGTCCTTTAGAGCCAGCACTCAAAGTGGCGAGTATCCTCGCCCGCAACTGGTCCGCCAGCAATGGCGGAGCCTTTGCGGCGAATGGTCCTTTGATCATGATGACGCTGACGCTGGCCTCGACCTCAAGTGGTTCTCCACAGAACATCTGCTTTCCCGCACGATCACGGTTCCTTTCCCACCGGAATCTGCGCTCTCCGGGATAGCAGACACCCGGTACCATCCCATCATCTGGTACCGGCGGACCATGACCCGGGAAGACATCCGCTCAAGCGGCCGGACCTGCACTGACGATCGGGTATTTTTACATTTCGGCGCAGTCGACTACTACGCCACCGTCTGGATCAACGGTCACCTGGTCGGCACGCACGAAGGGGGACAAACTCCCTTTTCATTCGACATTACCGGACACGTTGCCGAGGGCACAGACTTCACGCTCGTGGTCCGCGCACAGGACGATCCCCACGACGTTTCACAGCCTCGCGGCAAACAGGACTGGCAGGAGGAACCGCACTCTATCTGGTATCACCGGACTAGTGGCATCTGGCAAACAGTATGGCTGGAAAGCGTTCCCGCCATCTCAATCAGCGCCCTAACATGGGAGCCAAACGTTCCCAGTGGTTCAGCGCAACTCGACCTCAAAATGTTTCAACGCACCCGCGAAACCGTCACAGTGAGAGTGGACCTGTCCATCGCAGGCCACCATCTATCCACGCACCAGGTATCGACCGCCGAGCCTCGGGTTCGGTTAACCTGCGACCTCGCAAATCAGGCAAACGGCCAGGCATACCAATCTCTGTTATGGTCTCCGGAACACCCCCGACTTATCGACGCCAGAGTTTCCCTTCTCAACGCGGCCGGCGACGTGCTCGACGAAGTTTGGTCGTACCTCGGCTTGCGCAGTACGAGAGCGGAACGAGGTCATTTCCTCCTCAACGACCGCCCCTACTACATTCGGTCAGTTCTGGAGCAGGGCTACTGGCCAGAATCTTTCCTTGCCGCTCCTGACGCGAAGGCGCTTCAAACCGAGGTTCAACTCATCAAGGATCTCGGCTTCAATGCAGCAAGACTGCATGAAAAAGTTGAGGACCCACGTTTCCTCTACTGGGCGGACAGGCTCGGCTTATTGATTTGGGCCGAGATGGGCAGCGCATTCGAATTTTCGGCGACATCAGTGGAACGGGTGACACGCGAGTGGCTGAGCGTCATCGAACGAGACCGCTCGCATCCGTGCATTGTCACCTGGGTTCCGCTCAACGAAAGCTGGGGAGTACAACACGTCGCACACAATCGGGCTCAGCTGCACTTCGTTCAGGCTTTGTACCACCTCACCAAGGCACTCGATGGCTCACGACCGGTCATCTCGAACGACGGTTGGGAACACGCTGAATCTGATCTATTGACCATTCATGACTACGCTTCCACGGGCGAGGCGTTGATATCCCACTATGAGGACGCCCAGTCAATTCAGACCATGGTTGACGGTCTCGGGCCGGCTGGACGACGTCTGATTCTGCTGCCCGCCGGCGAGCAGCAGAATCAGACGGTGATCGTCTCGGAGTTTGGCGGCGTCACCTATGCGCCTGACAGCCCGATCAAGACTTGGGGTTATTCGACAGTCGAGTCAGCAGAAGACTACGCGCACAGACTCCGCGAACTGTTCTCAGCGCTCCATCAGAGTCCAGTTCTCGCCGGATTCTGCTACACCCAACTGACTGACACACTGCAGGAAGCGAACGGCCTTACCGACGAAAATCGGATCCCGAAACTCCCGATCGCTGAAATCAGGGAAATAGTTATGGGACACAACCATCAAGGAAAATCCGTTTGAAAGGCCGAAAGGAGCAAAAATAAGCACGAACCTAGCACTAGGCGATCGAGCTTGATGGCTACCAGAGTTATCCGACGTCGTAGCACCCGACTTGCTGCAGTTGCGCGACCTGTCCTTGAACATCCAGAGCAGTGTTCGAAACTCGGGTGCAGCCAGGACATCCCGGTGCCCGTGACCGACTTCGGCTCCTCCACACCGTCCACTCGTTCGAGTTTCATGCACCCGTCCCCTGCCACGAGGATCAGAATTCGTCTGCCCCTTGGTGTCATTTTCCGTTCACGATTGCCCAGATGTCCGTTCACGCCTAAACAACTGGTTCGGAAATCGACTGACGGGTTCTGTTCTGCTCAGTTAGCCCTCCGGTGGGGTGAGATGACGGCGCCGCGGGTCAAAGACCTCGATTTTGCTCGTCGACGCGTCAACGTGAACCAGAATGCTGTGGGTGTCGGTGGGGCTTTCGTGCTCGGCACATCAAAGTCGCACCAGTCACGCAGCGTCCCTTCCCCGGGATTTCTCTCGACACCCCTGAAGGAATTGTGCGTCGGCAAAGCGGCCAGCAGCCTAGTCTTCGGTACCGGCATCGCGTTCGTTCGTCCGCCAGATAGCCGCCGCCGCTGGTGGATGGCGGCGCTCAAGAAGTGTCAAATCGCCGATCCCAATTTTCCGTCGATCACCCGTCATGACCTTCGGCACACTGCGGCGAGTCTGGCAATTTCGGCTGGCGCTAACGTGAAAGCCGTGCAGCGGATGCTCGGGCATTCCTCCGCAGCGATGACACTGGATACCTATGCCGACCTTTTTGACGATGATCTGGATCGCGTGGGCAACGCTCTCGACGAGGCGCGCATGCGTTCCACGACGATGAGCAAGCCAACTCCAGCCTAGTTTTTGACCAGCCACCCGCGAAGCGGAGAACGACCGCTGTGCCGATCGTGGATGCCGTGAGACGCCGCATTCTCGAGCGTTCACCGGCGGCGATCGACGCGGACTGAACTCGACCGGAACCTCCGTGTGATCAAGTCATAGCGGGTTTTCTATGACCAAAACTTTTTGAAGTGTGGGCAAAACGGCCATCCGGGCAAAACGAAACCCCCTACTCCCCAGTGAAACACTGGGATGTAGGGGGTTTTTCGTGGCGGTACCGGTGGGATTTGAACCCACGGTGGAGTCTCCCCCACACGACTTTTCGAGAGTCGCACCTTCGGCCGCTCGGACACGGTACCGCCGTTAATTCTAGTAGAGACTCGGGGTCGACGCCAATCGGCCAATATGCAGCAGACACACGGATACCGCGGAGTAGCCTCGGCGGGTGACTTCACCGACTCCACGCATCCGTTCTGCCATCGCTACCGGAGTAGCCGTTGCTGCGACAGGTATCGTGCTCGCCACTACCCGTTTTCGCCGTGACCTCGAACAACAGAAGGTCATTCTCAACGAAACCCTTCCGGTGCACTCGGCATGGTGGCGCGACAACGCCAAACGCCCGGGCGAACTGCTCTACGTCGCGATCGGCGACAGTGCCGCCCAAGGAATCGGTGCCTCGAGCCCGAACAAGAGCTACGTCGGCGTTCTCGCCGATCACGTACGGCTGGCGACCGGACGAACGGTTCGCGTCGTGAACCTCAGCGTGTCGGGTGCCACGGTTGCTTTGGCCGTGCGCGATCAACTTCCGCGCTTCGACAACCTCAAGCCCGACCTCATCACGGTCGCGATCGGCGCCAACGACATCGCCCAATGGAATCCTGCGGCCTTTGAAACCGGCATTCGCTCCGTTTTCGACGCGTTGCCGCCGCACGCCCTCGTCGCCGACCTCCCCTGCTTTCACCTCCCGCACAACGAAATCAAGGTGGCGGTAGCCAACGAGATCATTCGCCGGATCGCCGCCGAGCACAAGCTGACGGTGGTTCCGCTGCACGCAACGACCAAACGGGCCGGCCTTCGCAGCATCTTGACCCACGTCGCCAAGGATCTCTTTCACCCCAACGACCGTGGATACCGGTCCTGGGCCGAGGCGTTCCTGCCGTCGATGAGCGCTGACATTGCGCAGCGTTTCTCAGCGGTCAGCCACACGTCAACCGAGGCCGACTAGAGCACGCACCGCGTGCGCGGTCGCCTGTCGGCGGCCGCGGCTAGGCTCGGAATATGGCAAAATCCGTCTCTTCCTTTCGCTGCTCTGAGTGCGGCTGGACCACTCTCAAATGGGCAGGTCGTTGCGGCGAATGCCAGCAGTGGGGCACCGTCGTCGACGCTGGCCAGACGGCCGGCATCACCCGCAAGCTCAAGGCCATCACGCTGGTCGGCGATGGCATCGCACGCCCCATCACCCATGTTGAAACGGATGCCGCCGCTCACTGGCCGACGGGTATCAACGAATTCGACCGGGTGCTCGGCGGTGGAATCGTGCCCGGGTCGGTGGTTCTGCTCAGCGGCGAGCCGGGCGTCGGCAAATCTACGCTGCTGCTCGAAGTCGCCTCCAAGGCAGCGGCGGCGAAGAGCCGCGTGCTCTACGTCAGCGCCGAAGAGTCAGTGAGCCAGGTGCGATTGCGCGCCGAACGCACCAACGCGCTCGAACCCGAACTGTACATCGCCGCCGAAACCGACCTCGGGGTCATTCTTGGGCAAATCGACGCGGTCAAGCCCGACCTCATCATCATCGACTCGGTGCAGACCGTGTCGAGTGCGCTCTCCGACGGTTCGCCGGGCATGCCCAGCCAGGTGAGGGAGGTGGCCTCCACCCTGATTCGGGTCGCCAAAGACCGCAACCTGCCAGTGTTACTGGTCGGTCACGTCACCAAAGACGGCTCGATCGCCGGGCCGCGGGTGCTTGAGCACTTGGTCGATGTGGTCTGCCAGTTCGAGGGGGACCGCCAAACGTCACTGCGATTCATTCGGGCGTTGAAAAATAGGTTCGGACCGACCGACGAGGTCGGCTGCTTCGAGATGACCGGTGATGGCATCGCCGAGGTCCCCGACCCAAGTGGGTTGTTCCTGAGCCGAGCCACCGAGCCGGTCGATGGCACCTGTGTCACGGTTGCTCTGGAGGGCCGCCGTGCCATGCCGGTCGAAGTGCAGGCGCTCGTCACCGACACCCAGGCTCCGAACCCGCGCCGCGTCACGAGCGGCGTCGATTCAGCCCGCGTCGCCATGTTGCTCGCGGTGTTGCAGGAGCGCGCGGGCATGAATCTGTCGACCAAAGATGTCTACGTGTCGACGGTCGGCGGCATCCGGCTGAATGAGCCGGCCGCCGATCTCGCAATTGCGCTTGCCATCGCCTCGGCGTTCACCGGTCTTGCAGTGGCGCACAACGTGGTCGCGTTCGGCGAAATCAGCCTGGCCGGCGAGGTACGAGGCGCACTCATGTCGAAACAACGCGTGAACGAGGCCATACGCCTGGGGTTCACCACCCAGATCGACGCCGCCTGCGGCTCGATCCATGCGGCGGTTGCCCTCGCGCTCGGCACCACCCGCAATCCACGCGACGCCGAACTCGATCGGGCGTGGGGATAGGCCAGCGCGGTTCAGCGGTTCGGTGACCCACGGAACGTGCAAAACGCGCGAGACAGTCGAGCGTTAGGCACGTGCCGTTATTCGTCGTCGCTGCGGCCGAGCTGCGGGCTCAGTGCCTTCAGGAGGTCAGCTGGAGCGGCCTGCATGACATTCGGCCCGGCGATGTCGAAGAAGACCATTTCCAGCGTCGCGGCATGCACGGTGAGAAACTCCCGCAGCCACTGGCCATCGCAGACCATGACCTGCGGGTTGATGTCGTTGGGAACCACACGCACGTAATTCTCCGCCGCGGAGAAGAGCAGCAGCATGCGCTTGTCGGAGCCTTCGCGGCCAAAAACCCGCACCTGTGCCGCCTCGCCGTTGACGACGAGTTGAGGCACGATCATATAGTCGTTGCGCAGCGCATAGGCGACGGCGACGACGTCCTGCGCCGCCAGTGCGGCGGCAAGAGCCTCGGAATGGGTGTTGGCAGTCGTATCGGTCACCCATTCATTCAATCAGGCGTGGCCGTGCGTGCCCAACTGGCAGCGCACGCCACGAGCGAACGGATTCACAAGCCCCGGCACCAACAGCGGTATGCACTGCCGATAGATTTTGCGACGCCCCGTAATTTCGACATGAACGCATCGAAGCGGCTCAATTCCGCCGGTCATACGGACCGTTCTTCGGGACCGGTCCCTAATTCAAAATCATGAGAGCCGGGGTGGCCGCCTTGATGCCGTCCACGGTCACGTGCAGGTAATAGGATGCTCCGCCGGCCGGAACCGCAGTGCGGGTGGCGGCTTCACAGGTATCAATGGCCGAGCGGGTGCGATCCCACGTGATCGGCGTAGCGAGTGGCATGACAACCCCGGGCTTGAGGGTCACCTGGGCGTCGATCGGGTTGGTCTGGCAGTCGGTCGAGGTCCAGTACACGTCCGTCCCGCTCATCACGGTGAACACCTGCCTGGCGTTACCGGCATTGATCACACAGTCGGTTGTTCCGATGTTGGTCAGGCCGAGCGACAGCTGCGGCAGGACGTCGGCCGCGTAATTCGTCGCGTCGGTGATGGCCGCGACCTCTACCGCAGATGGGTCGCAGGCAGCGCCGTCGACAGCGGTGGCCGTCTCGGGAATCGTGCTGGCTGCATCCGTCGGTGCGGCCGACTCGGTCACGGCGGCCGCGGGTGATTTCGAGTTTTCCGCGTCGCCCTTGCTGGCTCCCGGTCGCACGATGATGAGGAAGAGAATGACGAGCACGGCGAGAAGCCCGAGCCCTACTACGAAACGCCGGCGCCGGTACACCTTGCTGGACTGGCGGCCGACCGATTGCTTGATCGTCGACATGCCCCAAGGTTATTGAAGACGGTGCCAGAAGCCGGTAATGGTGTGCGTGTCGGCAGCAATTGGTGCCGGAAGAATCGAGAGCCCGCCCGCAACCGAAACGGTGCGGACGGGCTCGCGCAACCGCAGGGCTAGCGGGGTCCGTTCTGCAGCGGCTTCCGGGGGTGGTCGATTTTGACATCGGTCCAACCGATCACGTCACCGCTCTCATTCTGCGCAGAGACCCTGTACCGGCCGTGCTTGAGGTCGTCGGCGAGAGTGACGCTCACAGTGCCCTTGGCGCTCACGAGCAACCAACCACCGACGTTGTCGGCTTTCTTCTTGGAGTAGGCCCACACCGACACATAGTCTCCGGCGTGCTCCATCCCGACCTCGACTACAGCCCTGTCACCGGCCCGATAGAAATTCTGGTCGGTATCGATCGCGTTCTTGAGCTTCTTCGTCAGCTCTTTCACTGAGGCAGCGGCAGGCGCCTCGCCCGGTTCGGCATTGACGGCCACCGCGACGGCCAGGCGTACGATCGTGCCCGATTCGACGGCCGTCATCTCCAGCACGCTGTTTTCGATCGCGTCGGCCGGTACCGTAACGGTCACGGTGGCCGTACCCGTCGAATCAACGGATGCCGTACCCACGTCGGTACCCGACCACTTCAGAGCGAGTTGCGTGTTTTTCGGGGCGCCGAGCGAGGTGAGGTTGAGACTTCCGACCGTGAGGGTGAGGGCGTCACCCGGGTTGACCGCTGCCGTGGGGGCCCCGGTGATCGAGGCCTGGTTGGCCTTGAATGACGGTGACAGCGGGCTGTTCTGCTGGATGTAAGAAATCCAGGCGTCCCGGTCGACGAGGCCGGAGTCGCGGGTATCCGTTCCATTCGTGAACCCGCGAAAATTGTCGCCGCCGGTGAGGAGAAAGTTGAACGAACCGATGCGGTAGGACTGTGCCGGGTCGAGCTGTGTCCCGTCGATCCAGATGCCCGTCACACGATCACCCGCGGCACGAGCGGCATCGAAGGTGTAATTCACGTTGTCACTCAGGCCGAGTTGCAGGAACGGACGGCTCGGAATCGTGCCATCGGCGTTGGTCTGCCACTGCTGTTCGAGAACGGACTTGAACTGTGCGCCGGTGAGACTTGTCGTCCACAGGTTGTTCAGGAACGGCAGCACCGCGTTCGCCTCGGCATACGTCACGACACCGTCGGGAGCGAGCGAGAGGTCGGCACGGATACCACCAGGGTTGACGATGCCGATCTCGGCGCCGCCGATGGCAGGGTCAGCCAGGGATGCGCGCAGCGAGTTGGCGACGAGGGAGCCCAGGGAAGAGGGAGCCATGCGATTTTCGGCGCACGGGGCGACTCCGCCGACGCAGGCCCGGGTGATGTCGGCGGTGATCGATCCCACGGGCACGTTGCCCTGGATCGCCGCCTCCGCCAGCGCGGCATTCGTTATCGCCTGCACTGCGGCAACGCGAGGATAGCCGTCCGCGAGGTCGGCATCGGCTGCGGTGGAGCGGGCTACGTTGCGGTTGGTCACGGTGGTCGTGTCACCTGAGGTGATGTCGTAGCTGAGCACGACCTGCCCGATGTTCTCGCCGTAGCTGCCGGTCTGAAGCACGGGGCGAGTCACGCCCGCGGCCGCGCCGGGGACCGGTGCGTTCCACGCGTACTGCTTGTGCGTGTGGCCGGTGAAGATCGCGTCGACCGCGGCCGACGTGTCATTCACGATGTTCGCAAAGGCTCCGCCAGCAGCGAGTTCCTGCTCGAGCGTTGCACCGTCTGGTATTCCCGCGCCGGCGCCCTCGTGGTATTCGGCGATCAGCACATCCGCTTCGCCGTTGGACGGGTCACCATCGGTCAGTTGGGATGCCACTCGGTTGACAGCCGCGACCGGGTCGCCGAAGCTCAGGGTGGCGATTCCGTTGGGTGACACGAGCGCGGGGGTCTCTTCGGTGACCGCGCCGATTACACCCACGGTGATGCCGGCCACGTCGAGCAGGGCGTATTCCTTCATCGCGGGCGTTTCCGTGCCGACGTTGTAAACGTTCGCTCCGAGATAGTCGAAGTCGGCCGCGTCGGCCACCCGCCCGGTCAGGTCACCAGAGCCCTGGTCGAACTCGTGGTTGCCCACACCGGAAGCGGCGAGGTCGAGGGCGTTGAGCACGTCAATGGTGGGGCGGTCATTTTGCGACGCCGATGCGAACAACGAGGCGCCGATGTTGTCGCCGTTCGACAGGAACAGCGAGTTCGCGTCGCCGTACTCGGCGCGAAGCTGTTCGACGGTTCCCGCGAACTTGACGGTGTTCGCGTCAATGCGTCCGTGGAAATCGTTGATGTTGAGCAGGTTGAGTTCGACAGCAGTCGGTGACGTGAGGTTGAGACCAAGCACAACCGGGTCGTGATCCGAGGAGCGGAACGCGTCGGCGACGTAGAAATCGGTCACGTTGTTGTTGTACCGGCTGTACTCGAGGGCGACGGACTCTACCGAGTTGATGTTCCAAACATCGACGGCGTTCACCGAGGCATCCGCTTCAGGCGAGGCGAAGACGTGGTCGAGCGAGCCAACCGTGCCGCCGAAAGCATAGGTGTACTCGCCGCTGTTGTCGCCCTGGTTGATATAGCCGGCCTCCAGCAGTACCCGAATCGGGTCTTCCATGTCGTAGGCGTTGAAGTCTCCGGTGAGAAAGACTCGGTCGATGCCGGAATCGGTCTTGACCTTGTCGGCGAAGGCCACGAGCGCGCGGGCCTGCTCGATGCGGGTCGGGTTGGATGCTCCCTGGCCGTCACCCTGGTCGGCGTTGTCCCCGGTGCCCGACCCCTTTGATTTGAAGTGGTTGACGATGGCCAGGAAGCTGCTCTCGTCATCGCCGATCAGCTGAAATGCCTGGGCCAGCGGTTCTCGCGCACGACCATTGAAGGCGACGGACTCGGTCAGGATGACCGAATCCCCCACCGTTTCGACGACAGCCGGCTTGTAGATGAACGCGGTGCGAATGACATCTTCGCTCGCTGGAAGTGCGGTCGGTGAAGCCACGAACGCCCACACGTCGCTACCCGCTGAAGCGTTCAGCGCCGCGGTCAGGTTCGCGAGGGCATCGTCGCGATCCTTGCCGAACGCGGCCGAGTTCTCGATCTCTTCAAGCGACACCACGTCGGCGTCGAGAGCGTTGATGGCCGAGACGATCTTGGCCTGCTGGCGTTCGAAACTGATCTGGGTCGCGGCGCCGCGGGCGTCGCATCCGCCGCTCACCGTGGTCGGCACGCCGGCCCGGTCGTTGTAATACCGGCAGCCGTCGAGCGTGTCTCCCGTGGTGGAGAAATAGTTCAGAACGTTGAAACTGGCCAAGCGGATGTCCCCACCCACGTCTTTCGGCGCGTTCGTGCGGGTATCGGCAAAGGCCACCGGCTCCACGGTCGCGGCGTTGGCCGGGACGAGAGCCGTGGTCGGCTGAAACTTCCAGGCGTCATTGCGAAAGTCGAAGACGACCGGAGACCGGAACGACACTGCAGCGCCGATGCGCACCGGAGCGGTCGTCGACAGGTACGGAACCGGGCTGCCCTGGTTGGCGGCGGCGAGGTAGTTGGTGGTAGCCCCGTCGTCGAGCGTGACCGCGCGGCCGGCGTTCTCCGCGAGCGCTGTTTGGTATTGGGCTGATCCGGGCAGTGCGGTCACGCTCGGATTGACCAGCGGCGTCGTTCCGGTGGCGAGTCCGATCTCGGCGTACTGGTTGGTCCGGTAATTATTGGTGACGGTGAAGTCGCCCTGCGGCGCGAGCAGCATACCCTCAAGGGTTTCCCGCTGTTGCGTGTTGGTCGGCAACGAGACCGTGGCGGGTGTCACGGCCACAGTGCTGTCGGTGAGCTGGGTGACGTCGCCAACTGTGCCGAAGGTGACCTCGGTCATGCCGAAGAACTCTACGACGGTGCCCACTACTTGCACGTAGTCACCGATCTGAACCTTGGCCTGTGCCGATTTGGAGTACGCGAAGACACCGTGCGAAGCAGTGTGACTGGCGAGGTCCAGATCACCACCGGTACCAGCGGTCTGCAGGTAGAATCCGTTGAAACCTCCGGTCGGGTAGGCGGCCGTGACCACACCGGAGGTCTTGACGACGGTTCCGGCGAGCGGGCTCGTGTCGGTCGTGCCCTGGATCGCGTCGATCGCTGTCAGGGCGTCGGGCACCGGGGTCGGGTCGGGGTCTGGCCCCGGTTCAACCGGGGTTCCCGTGTCACCGGCCGTGTTCGTCGGTGTGGGCGCGTTCAAGCGGAAATCAGCGGCGTTCGCGTCGGTGTCGACAAAAGTCGTGCGATTCACCGAGGTGGTGACGGATGCTGCGGCTGCGGCCGTTCCCTCAAACGTGTTTGAGGTTCCGTAGCCGATCAGGTCGAGAATTTGCGCCTGGCCGGTGAGCGAACCCGTGGCGGGGGCATTTAGCGCCGTGGACTGGTTGGCGAAGAAGATCGTGCCGCCGGCGCCGGCGAACGAGGCGCCGATGGAGGCATCCGGCGTCGGCAGTACGGCACCGTTGGCGGCGTTCGAGCTGCCCTGCACGAGATAGTAGCCGCCAGCCGCGATCGTGCCGGTCAGGGCAACGACCCCGGTTGGGTTCGATGATCCGCCGGCCGAGCGGTATTGAATCGAGGTGCCGACGAGGGACACATCGGCGTCAGTCGGATTGTAAAGCTCGACGAACTTGTTCAGGTAGGTCGCGCCCGAGCTTCCCCCGTTCAGGTACGCCTCATTGATGACGACTCCGGTACCGGCGGTATTGGCGTTGGCCGGTATGGCAATGATCGGAGCGGCCGCGAGGCTCACCCCGAGAAGCGTGGCGAAAACCAACTTGGAGCGGCGGCGAACGGCGGATGACATGGATCTCCTCATTCATAGGTCGTGTCATCGCACCCGGGGCCGTGCGATCGAAAGATCTCCCGGCCCATGGAGTGGCGGGTGCAATTAAGCGCAGCCTAGCGACGGCCTATGTCCG
Organism: Cryobacterium lyxosi; assembly: GCF_004403345.1. Lineage (NCBI taxonomy): Bacteria > Bacillati > Actinomycetota > Actinomycetes > Micrococcales > Microbacteriaceae > Cryobacterium > Cryobacterium lyxosi. The sequence goes on along the minus strand of NZ_SOGT01000018.1, from coordinate 68,295 downwards.
GGGGGTAAACACCGCTTACTTTGCTCGTATGAGCACCGTTTAATGCCCGATTCGACCGCTCCGGCTCAAATCCGTCAGTTCAGACGCTTCACCATGCGGGTGTTGCCGAGAGTGTTCGGCTTCACCCGGGCCAGGTCGAGAAACTCGGCCACCCCCTCATCGGGCGAGCGCACGAGCTCGGCGTAGACGGCCGGGTCGACGGTTTCGGTGCCCATGTCACTAAACCCGTTGCGAGCGAAGAAGCCCACCTCGAAGGTGAGGCAGAACAGTCGACTGAGGCCGAGGCCTTGGGCATCCGCTTCGAGGCGTTGCATTATCGCGTAGCCGACGCCGCGACCGAGCCATTTCGCGTCGACGGCAAGGGTGCGCACCTCGCCGAGATCCTCCCACATGACGTGGAGGGCGCCGCAGCCGATCAGAGCGCCGGAAGCATCAACGGCCACCCGAAATTCCTGCACCGCCTCGTAGAACACGACACGATCCTTGCCGAGCAGAATGCGCTGCTGCACGAGCGGTTCAACGAGAGCTTCGATGCCGGGCACGTCACTCGTGCGAGCGCGGCGCACCGTGTATCCCGTTTCCAAATTCACTCTTCCATTCTATTGATCCCCCTTCCACCGACTCTCCCCGCGCGTAACTCCTGCAATTCGTGTTCGGTTCGACCGGCAACCCTTGGAAAAACGCGAAACTTGACTCGATGCTCCACAATTTGCAGGAGTTGTGCGCACGCAGGACCGCCCCGGGCACAGAAAAGGCCCGGCAGACGAATCTGCCGGGCCTTTCTCTTCGAAACCTCTAGTCGCTGGTGATGGCCAGGTCGGGGGTGGCCGGACCGGTGCCGATCGCGGCGGACGTGTTCACTCCGACGCCGACCGGGTCAACCCTGGTCGTCGTGGTGAAGACGTACGCGCCATCGACGTAATCCACGTGCACGTGGTCACCGGCATTGAGCTCGCCCTGCAGGATCTTCTCCGACAGTCGATCCTCCACCTCGCGCTGGATCGCACGACGCAGCGGCCGAGCACCGAGCGTTGGGTCGAAACCAACCTCGATCAGGTGTTCTTTCGCCGGAACGGTGACCTCGACGGTCATGTCACGGTCGAGCAGACGCACACCAAGACGTTTGATGAACAGGTCGACGATCTGCAGCAACTCGGGCTTGGTCAGCTGCGGGAACACGATGATCTCGTCCACGCGGTTCAGGAACTCGGGCTTGAAGTGCTTCTTCAGCTCATCCTTCACCTTGCCGGCCATGCGCTCATACCCGGTGGTGCTGTCGCCTTCCAGCTGGAAGCCGACCGGTCCGCCCGAGATGTCCTTGGTTCCGAGGTTGGTGGTCATGATGATGACGGTGTTCTTGAAGTCGACCACGCGACCCTGGCCATCCGTCAACCGGCCCTCTTCCAGAATCTGGAGCAGGGAGTTAAAGATGTCGGGGTGAGCTTTCTCGATTTCGTCGAACAGCACCACGGAGAACGGCTTGCGGCGCACCTTCTCGGTGAGCTGACCACCCTCTTCGAAGCCGACGAACCCGGGAGGCGCACCGAACAGGCGCGATACGGTGTGCTTCTCGCCGTACTCACTCATGTCGAGCGAGATCATGGCGGCCTCGTCGTCGAACAGGAACTCGGCGAGCGCCTTGGCGAGCTCGGTCTTGCCGACGCCGGTGGGGCCGGCGAAGACGAACGAACCGGAGGGACGCTTCGGGTCTTTCAGGCCAGCCCGGGTGCGACGGATGGTCTTGGCGAGCGCCGAGATGGCCTCTTCCTGACCGATGACGCGCTGGTGCAGTGCCTTTTCCATGAAGACCAGCCGCGAGGATTCTTCCTCGGTGAGCTTGAACACGGGAATACCGGTGGCCTGGGCCAGAACTTCGGCGATCAGGCCTTCGTCGACGACCGCGGTGGTCTTGACGTCGCCGGACTTCCACTTCTTCTCGAGGCGAAGACGCTCGCCGAGGAGGTTCTTCTCCTCGTCGCGCAGGCCGGCGGCCTTCTCGAAGTCCTGCTCTTCAATGGCGAGTTCCTTGGCGGCGCGCACCACGGCGATCTTTTCGTCGAATTCGCGCAGCTCCGGTGGGCTCGAGAGGATCGACAGGCGCAGTCGGGCGCCAGCCTCGTCGATCAGGTCGATGGCCTTGTCGGGCAGGAACCGGTCGGAGACGTAACGGTCGGCGAGGTTCGCCGCGGCCACGAGTGCACCGTCGGTGATGGACACCTTGTGGTGCGCCTCGTAACGGTCGCGCAGTCCCTTGAGGATGTTGATGGTGTGCGGCAGCGACGGCTCATCCACCTGAATCGACTGGAAGCGGCGCTCGAGGGCGGCATCTTTCTCGAAGTGCTTACGGTACTCATCGAGGGTGGTCGCACCGATGGTCTGCAACTCACCACGGGCGAGGAGCGGCTTCAAGATCGACGCGGCATCGATGGCGCCCTCGGCGGCACCGGCACCGACCAGGGTGTGGATCTCGTCGATGAAGACGATGATGTCGCCGCGGGTGCGAATCTCCTTGGTGACCTTTTTCAGGCGCTCTTCGAAGTCACCGCGGTAGCGGCTGCCGGCGATGAGCGAACCGAGGTCGAGCGAGTAGAGCTGCTTGTCCTTGAGCGTCTCGGGCACATCTCCCTTGACAATCGCTTGGGCGAGGCCCTCGACGACGGCGGTCTTACCGACGCCAGGCTCACCGATCAATACGGGGTTGTTCTTGGTGCGACGCGAGAGGATCTGCATGACCCGCTCGATTTCTTTCTCGCGCCCGATGACCGGGTCGAGTTTGTTGTCGCGGGCCATCTGGGTGAGGTTGCGACCAAACTGGTCGAGCACCTGGCTGCCGGCCGTGTTGGCCGCCTGCTCATTGGCACCGACCTGCACCTGCTCCTTCCCCTGATAACCGGAGAGTAGCTGGATGACCTGCTGGCGCACGCGGTTGAGGTCGGCGCCGAGCTTCACGAGAACCTGAGCGGCGACGCCCTCACCCTCGCGAATGAGGCCGAGCAGAATGTGCTCGGTACCGATGTAGTTGTGGCCGAGCTGCAGCGCTTCGCGCAGGCTCAACTCGAGAACCTTCTTCGCCCGCGGCGTGAAGGGGATGTGGCCGGTGGGCTGCTGCTGCCCCTGGCCGATGATGTCCTGAACCTGCTCGCGCACGGCGTCCAGCGAGATACCGAGGCTCTCCAGAGCCTTGGCGGCGACGCCTTCACCCTCGTGAATCAGCCCGAGCAGAATGTGCTCGGTACCGATGTAGTTGTGGTTGAGCATCTTGGCCTCTTCCTGGGCCAAAACGACGACGCGACGAGCTCGGTCGGTAAATCTTTCAAACATGTGATCGCTCCCTTGGCGCCAGGGCAGTTGGTGCCGTTACATTGAGAGTAGCCAGCCTGCGCCGCTTCCGGGCGCTTGTTCGCCCTAGGCGTGACGGTTGCTATGCGTCGCCCCTCCGCGCAGCAACCGTCACGCCTGTTTTAGTGCTCGCGTGACGGTTGCTGTGCGCCGCCCCTCCGCCCAGCATCCGCGGCCCTCGCCGGCAGGTCATCATTGCACCGCGGAGGTCAGCCTGGCGAGGTTGTCGAGAATGGTGGAGCGCAGCGGCTGTTTGCGCCATTCTTCCAGGGTCAGCTCGCGACTGTTCGAGCGGTTCTCGTCTTCCATGGCACGCAGGTTGCGCACAAATGACCGCCCGCGCACCATCAGCGACACCTCCATGTTCAGGCTGAACGAGCGCTGGTCCATATTGCTCGACCCGACAACGGCGACCTCATCGTCGATGGTGAAATGCTTGGCGTGCAGAATATAGGGCGCCTTGTACATGTAGATGTGCACTCCCGCGGTCAGCAACTCCTCGTAGTAGGAGCGTTGGGCGTGGTAGACGACGGCCTGATCACCGATCTCCGACACGATCAACTCCACGTGAAGACCCCGCTGAACGGCGGTCGTGATGGCGTACATGATCGATTCGTCCGGCACGAAGTACGGGCTCGTGATGATGATGCGATCCTGCGCGTAATAAAGCAGCGCAAGGAACAGTCGCAGGTTGTTCTCGCCCTTGAACCCGGGGCCGCTCGGTACGACCTGGCAGTCGAGCGCATCCGTGACCGGCCGCGGATGCACCGGCTCGATGTCGCGGGTGAGCAGCTCGTTGGTTTCGCTGTACCAGTCGGTGATGAAGATGGCATTGAGCCCCGACACGATCGGGCCCTCCAGGCGGGTCATGAAGTCCTTCCACTGCAAGCCGCGACGAATATTGCCTCTCATGTTGTAGCTGCGGTCGATAATATTTTGCGATCCCATGAACCCGATCAGGCCATCGACGATGAGCAGTTTGCGGTGGTTGCGCAGGTCGGGCCGTTGCCATTTGCCCTTGAACGGTTGCACCGGCAGCATGAGCTCCCACTGGATTCCGGCATCCGTCAATCGTTTCTTGGTTTGGCGAAAACCGGGCTTGCGCATGGACTGGATATGGTCCATGAGCACGCGCACGCTCACACCGCGCTTGTGCGCATTCTCGAGGGCATCGAAGAAGGGGGCGGTGGTGTGGTCGAGCGAGAGAATGTAGAACTCGACGTGCACGTATTTTTGGGCCCGGTCGATGTCGGCGATCATGGTGTCGAAGGCCACTTGGTATTCGCCGATCAGGCTCGCTGTATTGTCGCCGACCAGGGGCATCGCTCCGAGGTTGCGGTTGAGCTCGACGACTGATTCCAGCCAGCTCGGCCACGGGTGGTCGTGCTGGACGCGCTCCATGCCCTCGGTGCTGTCCAGGATGAACTGGTTGATCTCTTCCTGCATGGCGAGGCGTTTTCGGGGCAGAACGCGGTAGCCGATCAGCAAAAAAAGCAATACGCCTATGTACGGAATGAAAAAGATGGTCAGCAACCAGGCCATGCCCGACATGGGACGGCGGTTGCGCGGAACCACGATGATGGCCACGACACGAACGGAAAAATCAACGATCAAGGCCAGCAGAACGGTGATGGTCAGGCCGTCGATGCCGAGCATCGGTATTTAGGTGACCGGTTTGTCGAGACCGAGTCGGGCGCGTTCTTCGGCTTCGATTTGGGCGTATACCTTACGTTCGGTGCGATCGGCGCGCAGGATTGAGCGCAGCATCAACCAAAACATCACGGCAAGCGCAATAGTGGGCACGACCGAAAATACCGCGTTACCCCAAAAGTTCTCAATCACGCTCTTACTTTACGCGCAAAGGCTGGGAGGGCAGCTATTTGCCGAGCAGACCGACGATGCCGCTACCTAAGTAGTAGACCCCGACGCCGCCGATGATTACCCAGATGGCGATGCGATTCATGGATGGCGGCTTGCGCCCACCCTTGTCGGGTGTCAACTGATCGTCCGGCAGATAGCTCATTATTTCACCAGGGGGAAGAGGATCGTTTCACGGATGCCGAGGCCGGTCAGCGCCATGAGCATGCGGTCGATGCCCATCCCCATACCCCCGGTTGGCGGCATGCCGTATTCGAGCGCGCGCAGAAATTCTTCGTCGAGGCGCATGGCCTCCGGGTCTCCCCCGGCGGCCAGGCTCGCCTGTTCGATGAAGCGTTCACGCTGCACAACCGGGTCCACCAGTTCGGAGTAGCCGGTCGCCAGTTCAAATCCGCGCACGTAGAGGTCCCACTTCTCGACCACGCCGGCCATAGTGCGGTGCCCGCGCACGAGCGGGCTGGTGTCGATGGGAAAGTCCAAGACGAAGGTCGGGCGCACCAGATCGCCCTTGACGAAGTGCTCCCACAGCTCTTCGACGTACTTGCCGTGAATGGGGTGGTCGATCTCGATGCCTTCGCGTGCGGCGAGCCGGGCCAGGTCGGCGAGGGGCGTCTCGGGCGTGATCATGATGCCGGCTGCTGCCGACAGGCTGTCGTACATGCCGATGCGGTCCCAGTCACCACCGAGGTCGAACAGGGTGCCGTCGGCCCAGGTCACCACGTGCGAACCGGCGATCGCGAACGCGGCATCCTGGATCAGCTTCTGGGTGAGATCGGCGATGGAATTGTAATCGCCGTACGCCTCATACGCTTCGAGCATCGCGAACTCGGGCGAGTGGGTGGAGTCGGCGCCCTCGTTACGGAAGTTGCGGTTGATCTCGTAGACCCGGTCGATGCCGCCGACGACCGCGCGCTTCAAGAACAGTTCGGGGGCGATCCGCAAAAAAAGTTCGGTGTCGAAGGCGTTGCTGTGCGTTTGGAATGGCCGAGCGGATGCCCCGCCATGCATTGTTTGCAACATCGGGGTCTCGATTTCGATGAACTCAAGGTCGGTGAACGTCTTGCGCAGGCTCGCCACCGCCTTGGATCGGGACAATACGTTGGTGCGGGCCTGTTCCCGGCTGATCAGATCGAGGTAGCGGCTACGCACCCGGGTCTCTTCGCTGAGTTCGGAGTGCAGGTTGGGCAGCGGCAGCAGCGCCTTCGCCGCGACTTGCCAATCGGAGACCATGATCGACAGCTCGCCGCGACGGCTCGAGATGACTTCGCCGCTGACGAACAGGTGATCGCCGAGGTCGACGAGGTCTTTCCAGGCGGCGAGGGATTCATCGCCGACGGCGGCGAGCGAGACCATGGCCTGGATGCGGGTGCCGTCGCCGCTCTGCAGGCTCGCGAAGCAGAGCTTGCCGGTGTTGCGCAGGTGCACGATGCGGCCGGCCAGGCCGACGGTGACGCCGGTGGTGGCATCCGCTTCGAGCTGGCCGAATTCAGCGCGCACGGCCGGAATGGTGTGGGTGACCGGAACCGACACCGGGTAGGCGCCGCCGGCCGGGCTCGCGGCGGCCGCGTTCAGGCGGTCGCGTTTGCCGAGGCGCACGGCCTTCTGCTCGTTCATCTCCGCGTCGGAGAAGCCTTCGTCGTTCGAGGCTGGCGTGGGGTTCTGGCTCATGCGGTTCTCCGTTGGTGCTGTTGTTTCACAAAAAAGCGGATGCTGCGACTCACCCCAGGTTGAGCGACACGTTGTCGATCAACCGGGTCCTGCCGACGCGTGCGGCCACGAGCAACCGCGCCGGCCCGCGATAATCATCGTGCACGGCCAGCAGGGTGTCCGGGTGCACGATCACGAGATAGTCCAGTTTAACCAACGGCTGGGCGGCAATGCGTGCGTGCGCAGCGACGAGGGCAGCGGCGGGGCCGGCCTCTGCCGCTTCCACTGCGGCGGTGAGCGCGGCGAACAGGGCCTGCGCGGCCGTGTGCTGCGCCTCGTCGAGGTAGCGATTACGACTGGACAGTGCCAGCCCGCCCGGCTCCCGCACGGTCTCGACGACCTCGATGGCGCTACGCACGCTGAGCTCGTCGACCAAGCGCTGCACGAGAAAAGCCTGCTGGCCGTCTTTCTGGCCGAAAACTGCGACATCCGGGGTCACGATGCCCAGCAATTTCGCCACAACGGTGAGCATGCCGTCGAAGTGCCCTGGTCGCGCGGCGCCCTCATAGAGTGCGCCGACTGGGCCGGCGGTGACGCGGACGCCGCTCCCCCCGCCCGGAAACATTTCGCGGGCACTCGGCGCGAACACAAACGAGACGTTCTCCGCTCCGAGGGCGGCGAGGTCAGCGTCGAGCGTGCGCGGGTAACTGTCGAGGTCTTCGCCGGCGCCGAACTGCAGCGGGTTGACGAAAATCGACACCACCACGATGCCGCCCAGTGCGTGCGCTCGTCGCACCAGCGCGAGATGGCCGGCGTGCAGGGCGCCCATTGTCGGCACGAGCACGATGCGCGTATCGCCACCGGTCAGCGCAGCGCTGTCGCGGGCCCGCCCCAGACGGTCCTGTAGTTCGGCGATGGTATTCACTACTTGGATGGTGCTCATTCGACCTCCCGGTCGTCGTCAAGCGGACGCTGCCGCTGCTCTATTTCGTCGAACCCGGCGAGGTCCAGCCGTTTTGGGCTCGTGCGCGCAAGAGCGTTTTCCATCGCGGAGCGCAGAAGCGGGCCAAGAATAGCCCCCGGATGTTCCAGACCGATCCCGGCGAGCAGGTGCGTGGCCTGCTCGACGATCGAGGTGGAGAAGGCGGTCGCGATCTGGATGGCTTCGGCGTAGCTGGCCCGGTCGGCCTCGGCGACGATGAGCGGTTCGCCGCCCATCTCCACGGCGAGCGCCTGCCCGATCGGCAGCACCGGGCCGGGGGCGGTCACGGCGAAGTAGCTGTCGGCGAGTCGGGCCAGGTCGAGGCTGGTACCAGTGAACGCCATGGCCGGGTGGATGGCCAACGGAATAGCGCCGGCGGCCTGCGCTGGCGCGAGCACCGTGGTGCCGTAGCGAGCGGAGGTGTGCAGCACCAGCTGCCCGGGCTGCCAGGTATTTGTTGCCGCGAGCCCCTTCACGAGGCTATCCAGCTGGGCGTCGGGCACGGCAATAATGACCAGTTCGCTGCGTTCGACGACTTCGGGCACCGTCAGGATCGGCACGAGCGGCAAGATGGCTTCGGCCCGATCACGGCTGGCCTGCGAGATCGCGGAGATGCCGACGATCGCGTGGCCTGCACCCGCGAGCGCGGCGCCGAGAATGGGGCCGACGTGGCCGGCGCCGATGATTCCGACGCCGAGGCGTCCCGGTTTGGAATTCATTCCGCTGCTTTCTGCGTTGGTGGGGTGGTGCGGCTCCAGTGGTGGCTGGTGTCGGCGAGCGCCGATCGGACCGCCCCGGTGGACATCCACTCGAACAGCACGAGGGCTTCATCGACGTCGATGACGCTGAGTGAGGCGGTGACCGGGCCGGCGACCGTATGCAGGGCAGCCGACGCGAGGCGCAGGCGACGACGAATCGCACCCTGGCTGATGCGCACTCCCTGCATTCTGGCCAGGGGCACCAGAATGAGGTCGCGCGAGAGTACGCCGCGCCGGATCAGGGCGACGCTGCCCGAGACCGCCCAGCCGGTGCGCCACCAGGAGAACGGGCGCAGCCACACGGCCCGGGCGGGCGCATTGCTGTAGAAATCGGCCACGCCGACGTCACGCTTGCGGCCGCCGAGCATGCCGTTTTCGATCAGGGCACGGTGGGTGTCCGTGTCAAAGCCGGGCAGCGCGAGTTGCAGTACCTTTTCAACGTCGGCCAGGGTCCCGACCGGCAGTAGCGTGGTTCCCGTCACCGCGGTCGAGCTGCGACCGGAGGCCTGCCCGGCCGTGTTGATGTTGATCTGCCACCAGCCGAACCGACGCCAGAGAATGGGCTGCGACACCTCGATAGCGTGGATACGCCCCGGAGGCAGGGTCTGGCTGCTGGTCGAGAGCAGCCCGTAACCGACCCGCACGCCATCAGGGGTCCCCGCAATGCTGAACCGCAGCGTCTTGGTGATGCGGGAAAAGTAATACCCGACGCTACCGATGAGGCCGGGCAGCACGGCCACGAGCACCCAGCCGCTGCTTCCGGCGACGACGCTGATAATCAGGCTGATGCCGGCCAGCAGAAGGAAGACGGTGAAGCCGCTGAGCACGACCGACCCGATCAGGCGGCGCGGTGGAATACGCACCACCGAGTGCGGTGGAGCGGCATCCGGGTCCAGTTCCGGTGCCCGAAACTCCTGGAATCGCGCGCTCGCGAAGCCGCCGAAGGCGGAATGAGCAGCGGGCACTCCGTCTACGACCGGCGCTTGGTCAACCGGCGCTTGGTCGACCGGCGCAGCGGGCGGGGCGGCAGGCTGTTTGGCCTGCCGCAGGCCGGAGGCGAGATGCAGGATGTCGCGGCGCAGGTCATCCGCGAGTTTCGAGCCGAGGTAGGCGAGCTGCACGTTGCCGTCCTGCCCAGCGACGGTGATTTCGAGCCGGGCAGCGCCAAACAGCCGCGGAATCAGCGGCCGGGTCAGGTTGACGCCCTGCACTCGGTCGAGGCGCGCTTTACGATTACTGCGAAAAACAAGGCCGCTGCGCACTTCAACGATTTCTCCGGTCACGCGAAAGGTATGCGTGCGCCAGGACAGATAGAAGACCACCAGAATCACCAACAGCACGCCAGCGATGATGAGCAAAGCCCACCCGGTTGCTCCGCGCTCGTAAATGGTATCGATCGGATCGCCGCCGTAATTCTCTTCGCCGATGAACAGGTCGATGAGGCGTTCGCGCAGGTTGGCGATAATGAAGCCGATGATGGCCACCATGAAAATGCCGCCGCGCAGCAGCGGTGTCGCCGGGTGGAGGCGGTGCCATTCGCCATCGGTGAGATCGGTGCGCGGCGCGGCGAGGGGCGGCCGTGCGCGAGCAACCGGTTCCTCGTTCACAGCCCCGCCCGGCGGCTCTCCGCCAGTTCCACCAGCCGGTCACGGAGGCTCTCCGCATCGGCCTCGGCCAGGCCGGGAATAGACACGCCGGCACTCGCAGCGGCCGTCACGAACTTGAGGTCTGCCAGACCGAGCCAGCGGGCGACCGGGCCGCGAGTGATGTCGATGAGTTGCATGCGCCCGTAGGGCACCGCCACGAAACGTTGAAAGAGAATACCCCGGCGAAAGAGCAGGTCGTCCGCGCGCAGCAGGTAGCCGATGGAGCGCACCCGGCGCGGCTCGAACACGAGGTTGATGATTGACACGGCGAGGACCACGATTCCGACCCACATCGCCCAGGTCTGATCGAGCAGCAGCCAAAGCAGGGTTGCTCCGCCGCAGACCACGATGGCGTTGACGATGGTGCCGACGATCTCCACCACCACATACTTCGGAGAAACCCGCTTCCATTCGCCGGTCTCGGCCAGTTCGAGCCGATCGGACGATTCAGGTGCCGGTTCAGCCTGCTGCCCGGCGCACGGGTTGGGTTCGCGATCAGGCACGGGTACCTCCCGAGTCGTCGGTGTCGTCGTCGGGGGGGAGGGTGCAGAAGTGTTCGGCCACGAGACCGGCCGTGAGCATGAGGGCCGCGCCAATGGCCGTGCCGACCGCGAGCCACAATGACGTGACGGCGGGAACGACCGATCGGGTCAGAATGTACAGCACGATGCCGAGGGCTGCGCCAAAAAGCAGCGACGCCGAAAGCGATGTCGCCTTCGACAATACGGCGACCCGCATAGCCCAGAACGGGTCGATGCGGCGCAGCGCCTTACGACGGCTGCCCTGGCGCACCTGCCACGCCAGGCTGACGATCACGACGCCCAGCAGAATCAGAGTCAACGGCAGGGTGACCGGCGGGACCACGATCGGGGCACCGGAGGCCGCGAAGGCGATCTCGACGAGAAAGCCGACGACGAGACCGATGAGTAGAACGGCCAGCAGCCCGGTCGCCTGTGAGCGCTTCATTCCCGTGTTCCGAGAGTCGATGCGAGGGCGGCGGTATCCGGCGCTCGTCGCACCGTGTTGCCGGTTGCGGCCAGCAGGTCGCGCACCACCCCGCGGCCGGGGATGGCGGCTCCGGGATCGAGATCGAGCCAGGGTGCGAGTACAAAATCACGTTCCGCCGCGCGTGGGTGCGGCAGGGTCAGACGGTCGTCGTCGATCCTCAGTTCTCCGAACACGATGAGGTCGATATCGAGCGTGCGGTCGCCCCAGCGTTCAGTGCGCACCCGGCCGTGCTCCGCCTCGATGGCGTTGACAGCGTCGAGCAGGGTGTACGGGTCACCGCTGTAGTCGATGGTCAGCACCGCGTTGAGGTACTGCGGAGCGGTCTCGTCCACGCCATCGAGTTTCACCGCAGCGGATTCGTAGACGGGTGAGATGCCAATCAGCGTGGCACCGGCCAGGCCGGCAAGATCCTGCACGGCGTCGGCCAGCGTGGCCGTCCGGTCACCGAGGTTGCTGCCGAGGGCGAGTACGACGCGTTCGCTGCGACCGGTCACGGCCGCGACCGGGTGATCTGCACGGCAACGTCGGTGAACGGAACCGAAATCGGAGCCTGTGGTTTGTGCACCGTGACCTGCACGCGCAGCGCCGGCGGGTGGGCCAGCACGACCTTCGCGATGCGTTCGGCAACGGTCTCGATGAGGTCGACCGGGTTGTGCGCCGCCGCCGCGGCAACCTCCTCCGCGAGGGTGCCGTAGTGGATGGTCTGGGTCACGTCATCACTGGCGGCCGCCTGGAGCAGGTCGAGCCAGACCGTCACGTCGATGACGAAGTCCTGACCGTTTTCTTTCTCAAAATCGTAGACGCCGTGGTGGGCGTTCACCCGCAGGCCGGTGAGGGTGATCGAATCAGTCATAGGTCTATTGTGACGGACGCGACGCGGCGCCCGGCACCTGCCCCGTACCCCGGGGCGTCCGCTGGCGCATGCTGGCGAGCACGTTGAGGGCCGTGCGCGTTGCGGCGACGTCGTGCACGCGCACGGCCCAGGCTCCCGCCTGGGCAGCCAGCACGCTGATCACCGCCGTAGGCAGGTCACGATCCAGCACGGGCGCGTCGACCGGCAGCACACCGGCGAGAAAGCGTTTGCGCGATGCCCCGACCATGACCGGAAAACCCAGTTCGGCGAAGGCGTCGAGCCGGTTGATGAGTTGCCAGTTGTGTTCGGTCGTTTTGGAGAATCCAAGACCGGGGTCGAGCACGATGTTCTCCCGAGCCACTCCGACGGCGGTCAAGGCGTCGACGCGGGCGCGCAGTTCGGTGATGACATCGGTGACGACATCACCGTAGTCGGAACGAGCGTCCATCTGCTGGGCATGAGCGCGCCAGTGCATGGCCACATAGGTCAGGCCGGTGTCGGCGGCGACGGCAGCCATACCGGGGTCCGCGAGCCCGCCCGACACATCGTTGATGATACTCGCACCCGCTTTCGCTGCGGCGAGTGCTGTGGCGGCATTGAGCGTGTCGATGCTCAGGCGCAGCCCCTGGCTGGCGAGCTCCGTGACCACCGGAAGGATTCGGCGCTGCTCGTGTTCCGGCGCCACACGGGTAGCGCCGGGCCGGGTGGACTCGCCGCCCACATCGATCAGGTCGGCGCCCTGGGCGTGGAGCAGCAGCCCGTGCTCGATGGCGGCATCCGTTGACGCCCACTGGCCACCATCGCTGAAGGAGTCGGGGGTGACATTGAGCACCCCCATGATGAGCGTCACCCGCCAGCCGAAATCAGCGCAATGATTTCGGCGCGGGCTGTCGGTTCCATCAGGGTGCCGCGGGAGGCCATGGTCACGGTAGAACTCGCGGCTTGGCGCGAGCCACGGGTGCCGACGCAGCCGTGCACGGCGTCAAGCACGACCAACACGCCAACCGGGTCGAGCCCTTCCTGCAGGGCGTCAGCGATCTCCTCGGTCAGACGTTCCTGCAGCTGTGGCCGGGCGGCGATGGTCTCCACCACGGCGGGCAGCCGTCCAAGGCCGACGACGCGATCCCGTGGTAAGTACGCCACGTGGGCGGTGCCGAGAAACGGCAGCAGGTGGTGTTCACACATCGAGCGGAAGGCGATATCGCGCAGCAGCACGAGTTCGCCGGTACTCCCTTCGACCGGGACGAAGTCCTTCAGCAGGTCTTGCGGATTCTGATCGAGCCCGGCGAAGAACTCGGCGTAAGCATCCGCTACGCGTCGTGGCGTGCTCTCCAGCCCGGCCCGCTCGGGGTCCTCACCGATTGCGGCGAGAATCTCCGAGACGGCCACCCGGATGCGCGCCCTGTCCACTGCCACGAGCGCCTAGGCGGTCGCGGGGCGGGGGTTGAGAGCCGGCGCGCGTTTCGGTTTGGCGTGGGGTGCGTCGCCGCTGGAGATGCCGCCGTCAACGGCGTCGCCTTCGATCGGGGCCTTCGGGGCGGGCATTGCGATCGGCGGCACGTCCGAGACGGGGCGCTTGTCGCTGGAGAGCCACTGCGGGCGGGGCGCCAGCTGCTCGACATTGGCGAAGATCTCGGCGAGGGCATTCTGGTCGAGCGTTTCATGCTCGAGCAGGGCTGTAGCGAGCTCGTCCAGGATTACGCGATTCTTGATGAGCACCTCATAGGCCTCGTCGTGAGCGTCTTCGAGCAGTTGGCGCACCTCGCGGTCGACGCTCTCGGCGACCCGCTCCGAGTAGTCGCGTTGGTGACCCATGTCGCGGCCGAGAAAAACCTCGCCCGAGCCCTGACCGAGCTTGAGCGGACCGACGACGCTGCTCATGCCGAACTCGGTCACCATCTTGCGGGCGGTCGCCGTGGCTTTCTCGATGTCGTTGGAGGCACCACTGGTTGGGTCGTGAAAAATGATTTCTTCGGCGACACGGCCGCCCATGGCATAGGCCAACTGGTCGAGCAGTTCGTTACGCGTGACCGAGTAACGGTCTTCGAGCGGCATGACCATCGTGTAGCCGAGGGCCCGGCCGCGCGGAAGAATCGTGATCTTGGTCACCGGGTCCGTAAAGTTCATCGCGGTGGCGACGAGGGCGTGTCCTCCCTCGTGGTACGCGGTGATGAGCTTTTCCTTGTCGCGCATGACACGCGTGCGTCGTTGCGGTCCCGCCATCACCCGGTCGACGGCCTCGTCGAGAGCACGATTGTCGATGAGCTGGGCGTTGGACCGGGCAGTGAGCAGCGCGGCTTCGTTGAGCACGTTGGCGAGGTCAGCGCCGGTGAAGCCGGGCGTCTTGCGGGCGAGCACTTCGAGGTTGACGCCTTCTGCCATGGGCTTGCCCTTGGAGTGCACTTCGAGAATGCGCTTGCGGCCGAGCATGTCGGGTGCGTCGACGCCGATCTGGCGGTCGAACCGGCCAGGGCGCAGCAGCGCCGGGTCGAGAATGTCCGGGCGGTTGGTGGCAGCGATAAGAATGACGTTGGCCTTCACGTCGAAGCCGTCCATCTCGACCAGAAGCTGGTTGAGGGTCTGCTCGCGTTCGTCGTGTCCACCGCCCATGCCGGCTCCACGGTGCCGGCCAACTGCGTCGATCTCGTCGATGAAGATGATGGCGGGCGCGTTTTCCTTGGCCTGGCTGAACAGGTCGCGCACCCGGCTGGCACCGACTCCGACGAACATCTCGACGAAGTCCGAGCCGCTGATGGCGTAGAACGGCACGTTGGCCTCGCCGGCCACCGCGCGGGCAAGCAAAGTTTTACCGGTGCCGGGAGGGCCGTAGAGCAGCACGCCCTTCGGAATGCGCGCGCCGACCGCCTGGAACTTGGCTGGCTCCTTGAGGAAGTCTTTGATCTCTTCGAGCTCTTCGATGGCTTCGTCGGCACCGGCGACATCGGCGAACGTGACCTGCGGGCTCTCCTTGGAGACGAGCTTGGCCTTGGACTTGCCAAACTTCATGACCTTGCTGCCACCGCCCTGCATCGAGATCATGAGCCAGAAGAAGGCACCGATGAGCAAGACAGGAAGCAGGAAGCTGAGCACGCCCAAAATCCAGTTGGGCTGCGGCACCTCGTCGGTGAAGCCGTCCTTGGGGTTGGACGCAGTGACAGCGGTGATGATCTCTTCGCCACGCGGGGCGACGTAGTAGAACTGCACCTGGGTACCGAGGTCGCCGCTGGCCTTGGTCAACGTGAGATCGACGCGTTGTTCGCCGTCGACGATGGTGACTTCGGCGACGTTGCCCGATTTGAGGTAGTCGAGGCCCTCTTGCGTGCTGACCTCGCGGAATCCGCTCATGGTGATGAGGCTTGACCCCACCCAGACGGCGATGACGGCGAGCACAATGTAGAGAATCGGGCCGCGTAGTAGCTTCTTGACGTTCATGGTGACCTCAGGCTAGCGCTCGATTACAGGGGAAAGCCGTGTGTTCGCTTTAGGGGAAACTCCGACAGGTGCGCAGGCTGTGATTAGAGCGCAGGCGCGGCGACGGTGGAGTAGACGTGCGGGGCGAGAATACCCACCGAGCGTAGGTTGCGGTACTTCTCGTCGTAGTCGAGTCCGTAGCCGACCACGAACTTGTTCGGAATGTTGAACCCGATGTATTTCACGTCGATATCGACGCGCGCGGCATCCGGCTTGCGCAGTAAGGCGCAGATCTCTATGGATGCCGGACCGCGAGTTTTCAGGTTCGCCAACAACCATGACAGGGTCAGCCCGCTGTCGATGATGTCCTCGACGATGAGCACGTTACGACCGGAGAGGTCGGTGTCGAGGTCCTTGAGAATGCGCACCACGCCGCTGGACTGCGTGCCAGAGCCGTAGGAGCTGACAGCCATCCAGTCCATGGTCACCGGGTGATGCAGTTCGCGAGCCAGATCGGCCATGACCATGACCGCGCCCTTGAGCACTCCGACCAGCAGCAGGTCGGTGCCGGCGTAGTCGACTTCGATCTGGCGTGACATCTCCGCCAAGCGAGCCCGAATCTGCTCCTCGCTGATCAGGATCTCGGTGAGGTCGCCATCAATGTCGCGAGGTTCCATGTGGAAAAAGCATTCCTTTGTCTCAGGTGAGTCCAGGTGCGGAGAAAATCAAAATGCCGTCCTGTCGTATAACTCTAATACCTGGCAGGCTGAGCGCCCCCTGTCCGTGCCAATGCGTCACGAGCGCCGCCACGGTCAAGGTCTGAACTCGATTCAGCCACACCCCGCACATCGCCTCGACTCCGAACCGAATCACTCGCTGCCTGACCGCCGCCGGAACAGAGGCCAGCACGGACGTTGCAATCTTGCCGTTGGCAAAATGTTCCTGCAGCATCGTGCGCGCCAGCTCGTCGAGAGCGTCGGAGTCCTCCCGCAGCGCATCGGCGGTGCGGGCAAGCGCCACCCCGACGCCAGGGCCGAGCTCGTTCTCGAGCAACGGCAGCACCGTCTCGCGCACCCGCACCCGAGCGTAACGCGGGTCGAAATTCTGCGGGTCGCTCCACGGTTCAAGGCCCGCATCGGCGCAGAATTGGCGGGTTTGGGCCCGACGGATGCCGAGCAATGGTCGCAGAATCGGCCCGGTTCGCGCTGCCATGCCCCGCAGGCTGGTTGGTCCGGAACCACGGGAGAGCCCGAGCAGCACGGTTTCAGCCTGATCGTCGAGGGTGTGGCCGAGCAGCACGCTGCTCGCCCCGGTGCGTTCGAGGGCCAGGTCGAAAGCCGCGTACCGTGCGGTGCGGGCGGCCGCCTCCGGGCCCGTTCCTGCACTGTCGACCTTAACGCTCAACACCAGCACCGGGTCGAGGCCCAGCTGTCGGGCGGCCACGGCGGCCCGCTCCGCGACATCCGCTGATCCGGTTTGCAGATTGTGATCGACGATGACCGCTCCGGCACGGATGCCCGCCCGACCGGCTTCAAAGGCAGTCGCGGCAGCGAGCGCGAGCGAATCGGCGCCGCCGCTCAGGCCGACCAGAACGAGCCCCTTCGATGGCAGCAGCTCGCGCACGGCCCGGCGAATATCAGCCCGGGCCGGAGTCAGGCGCGGACGGTGGACAGATTCCATCCAGTAACGTTAGCGGCAGACTTTGATCAAGGGAGAAACCAGCCATGGCCGAATATGACGCAGTCATCGAAATCCCTCGCGGGAGCCGCAATAAGTACGAGGTAGACCACGAAACCGGTCGCGTGTACCTCGACCGTGTGCTCTATACGAGCTTCATGTACCCCACCGACTACGGCTACTTCGAGAACACGCTCGGCCTCGACGGCGACCCCGTTGACGTTCTCGTACTGCTCGACTACCCGCTGTTCCCAGGCGTGGGTGTCTCCGTGCGTCCGGTGGGCGTCTTCAACATGACCGATGACGGCGGCTCCGACGCGAAGGTCATCGCCGTTCCGGCCGGTGACCCCCGCTGGGATCACATTCAGGATGTCCTCGACATTCCGGAATATACCCGCAAGGAAATCGAGCACTTCTTCGAGCACTACAAGGACCTTGAACCCAACAAGTGGGTCAAGACGGAGGGCTGGGGCGACGCTGCCGAAGCCAACCAGATCGTGGTCGACGGCATTGCGAAGCTGGCCGACGAGGGCCACTAACCCTCACCCCCCGATGAAGGCCCCCGGGTTGCCCTGGGGGCCTTTGTTCTGCCTGCGGCCAGGCCGACGGGGCTAATTCAGCAAATTTTTCCGGCGGCTTGTGGCTGTCGCACTGATTCGGGGCCTCCGCGGATCTCCCGAATCGCCCTCGCGCATCGTCCGGCGGTCAGAAACCGGAGCTAGGCGGCGGGGCGGCCAACGTACGGCGCGACGGCCCACGACGACCAGATACTGTGCACGCGCACGCGCGCCGAGGGGTTGGGGGCTTCGAGGACCTGGCCGTTACCGACGTAGATCGCCACGTGGTAGTAGTTGCCCGGGTTGCCCCAGAACACCAGGTCGCCCACCTGAACCTGGGCGAAGGAGACGAGATTGCCCTGCTGGGCCATGGTGTTGTACTGGTTCGTGGCTGAGTGGGTGCCGATATAAACGCCGGCGGCTGCATAGGCGGCCTTGGTCAGCCCGGAGCAGTCCCACGCGTCGGGGCCAGAGCCTCCGAAGACGTAGCGGTCACCGAGCTGGTCGCGGGCGAACGCGAGTGCTGCGTCGACGACGCTTGCGTTAGGTACCGCAGCTGGCGCGGCCGATGCAGCGGGCGTCACCGGCGTGGCCGGCGTGAACGGTGTAGCCGGCGTGAACGGTACAGCGGGCGTCACCGGCGTGGTCGACCCGGAAGCAGATCCTGAACCCGCCGCTGCCCCGGCGCCGCGAGCGGGTTGCGCGGGTTGAGCGGGTGCGGCATCCGCTATTGCAGCAGCGGATGCCTGCGCTTGTGCGAACGCTTGAGCCGCAGCGGCCGCGTCTTCGCCGGCGTGAAAGCTGCGCTCGGCCTCTGCCGTGGTGTCTTTGAGTAGGGCGAGTTGTTCGAATAGCTCACTCGACTTGCGCTGCTGGGAGTCATAGGCGACCTCGGCAGCGTTCGAACTCGACGTGGCCGTGTCAAACGTGGTCTTGGACTCTTCGGTGAGCCGTTCGCGTTGCTCGGTCGCTGATGCCGCCTGCTCGCCGAGAGACTCCGCCGCATTTTTGTCCTGCACAGCCTCGGTGTAGATCTGCTCGGACTGTTCGCTCAGCTTGCTGGCCGTTCCCAGCTGGCTGAGTAGGTCATCCGCGCTGCTGCCGTTCAAGAACAGATTGAGCGATAGACCGCTGGCGCCTGACTTGGCGAGGTGTGCGGCGATGAGGCCGGCACGCATCTTCGATGTTGCGGCGGTGGCTTCGGCGGCAGCAGCCTGCCCGCTGAGGCTGGTTTCGCGCAGGGTGGCGGCGTCGAGGGCGTCCTGCGTCACACGGTAAGCCTCGGCCGCAATCTGCGCGGTCGTGACGGCCTTCGCGGCCTGGCTCGCCAGACCGTCGAGCAGCTCACCGAGAGTCGCGATCTCGGCGAGCTTGGTCGACTCGTTCGCCTTGGCCTTCTCAACGTCGTTCCAGCTCGGATAGTCCGGGACGGCAAAGGCGGCCCCGCCGACGGCGGCAACGGATGCTGTGACAGCCGAGACCGCGCCGATCGCCACAGCGGAAAGGAGTCGTTTCGACGTGGTGCGAACGCGCGCGCGCGTGCTGGAGTTGCCCTGTGCGGAGTTGCTCTGTGCGGAGTTGCCCTGTGCGGAGTTGCCCTGTGCGGTGGTGCTCTCAGCCAAGTGATGCTCCCCGGTCGGCCATGAATGGAACGGGATTGATGCGGTTTCCACCAATCCACACTTCGAAGTGCAGGTGACAGCCGTTGGCTGCGCCAGTGTCGCCGGAACTGGCGATGACCTGCCCGGCCGACACTGACTGTCCAACACTCACGTTGTAGCCCCCGTTGCGAATGTGGGCGTAGCCGGTGGAGACGTTGTCGCCGTGGCTGATCTTCACGAAGTTTCCGTATGTGCCGAGGCGACCAGCCCAGGTAACGACGCCAGCATGGGCGGCATAGATTGGTGCTCCGCAGCCGGTGCCGAGGTCGGTGGCGTAGTGAAAGCTTCCGCTGCAGTCACCACCGTTACAGATGACCGCCCGAGGGCCGTAGCCACCGGTGATGCGGCCGCCGGCCGGAACGGCCCAACCGGTCATGCTCACCGAGCCACCGGAACCACCGGAACCACCCGAACCACCGCTACCGGCACGCGCTGCTGCAGCTGCTGCTGCCGCTACCCGTACCGCTTCTTCAGCAGCCGCAACACGGGCCGCTTCAATTCGGGCGCGTTCGGCGACTCCGGCTTCATACCCCGCTGTTGTTGTGGCCTGGGCGTCGCGCATGAATTTCAGCTGCTGTTCGAGTTCGACGCTCTTGGCTTCGGAGTCGGCGAGGGCGTTCGCTGCTGCTTCGGCCGCAGCCTGGGCCGTGGCGAGTGCAGCCTCTGCGGCGACGCGCAGCGTCTCACGTTCGGCTTGGGCGACTTTGGCTTGGTCGCCGAGCGATTGTGCGTTATTGGTAGCCGATTGTGCTGATTCGTAGACGTCGGAGCTGCGTTCAACGAGCTTGCTCATGTTGCCGAGTTTTGCCAGCAGCAAGTCAGCATCGGCTCCATCCCCTTCGCCCTCGAGGAACAGGTTCACGCTGAGATCGGTTCCGCCGGTGCGGTAAAGCTGGGCGGCGAGCTGGCCGGCCTGCTTGGTGGCGGCATCCGCTGTGGCCTTGCTCGCATCGGCCTGTGCCTGGATATCTTTGGCACGGCGGGTGGCGTCGTCGAATTCCTGCTGCGCGACCTCGAGTTCGCTGGCGCTTTTTTCGGCAGCGGCCCGGGTTTCTTGCACCTGCACCTGTAGGCCGGCGATGAGATTCTCAATGGCGGTCACCTGCGCCGTGGCCGTGGCCGTGTTTGCCTTGGCGTTTTGCAGGTCCTGCCAGGAAGGGTAATCGACAGCGCTCGCTGGAGCTATCGGGCTCACCAGGGTGACCAACAGGGTCATGGCGGCCATGATGCTGGTCAATGTCAGGGTGTGCCTGGGCCACCGATTGGTTGCTCGCAAGCGGCGGGTGGGCAGGTCAGTCTCGCGGCCGTCCACGGTTTTCATGCGAATCATTGTTTCCCAACAGGCTTATAGCAGTTGCCACGTGCGCCGAGGCAGACTCTTCAGCGTAACAAGGTGGGCAGGATTCGCCCAGTCTCACCGGCGAATCTAACTCGCGAAATAAGCGCTGGCCCGTCCATTTGCGGGCGCGCTGCGAATTGGTGTCGAAAATTAGTTGCCATTCAACCAAATGCTGCGCGTGCCGATTTGGCCTTCGCCCCACAAGACCGTATGCTTACTCTTCGGCAGCCATGAACATTGTGGCTCACGGCCCCATCGTTTAGCGGCCTAGGACGGCGCCCTTTCACGGCGTTAACACGGGTTCGAATCCCGTTGGGGCTACGCAAACTGCACGTGCACGAAGTAGCAAAATAAATAGAATAGTCTTATCAAGTGCCTCGCACACAGATTCACATTTTCACATCGAGGCCCTGTAGCGCAGTTGGTTAGCGCGCCGCCCTGTCACGGCGGAGGTCGCCGGTTCAAGTCCGGTCAGGGTCGCAAAGAAAATAGCCCTTTCGAAAGGAAGGGCTTTTTTCTTAGAAGAGGCGTTTATTGCGCAGCTTCGGGGCCCTGTAGCTCAGTTGGTAGAGCGTTCGACTGAAAATTGAAAGGTCACCGGATCGACGCCGGTCGGGGCCACCAGAATCCTCGTAAGCCTTGTGCTTACGGGGATTTTTTCATTCGTGCGTAAGTTTTCAGTCATCCACCCCGCATAGACCCCGCACTTTCGGATCAGGCCATCGAGTCGCTGTCCCCTCACTTCAGCAGCCCGCTGAACTCCCGCAGCACTTCGCGACGGCGGCGGAGCACCTCCAGCGTCTGCGCTGGCAGGGGCGTAATGCGTGCTGACTTGGTATCTGGAGTTAGGTCAGCGGCTGGCGCGTACTCGTGTGAGCGACGCACAGCACAATAATCATCCGAGGGATTATTTTGCTGATCGAGCGCGCCACCCGGATGGTGACGTGGCCCGAATTTCCTTATGCGAACGCTGGTAGATGAGGTGGTTGAGGCGGTTGTGGAGCTGCCGGCCAGCAGGATAGTCGCCAGGACCACCATGGTGGCAACGCTCACTTTTGTGGTGATCTTCATGGTGGGGTGTCGCTTTCTCTGTGAAATATGCGCGGTAATGAAAAATCAGCGCGGTGATCGTCTTAGCCTCGCATCGAGACCAAGCGGAGAAAGTGCACGGGAAGAGAGCGTGTGGGATAACACGTGAGGCCCTCGCGGGTACCCGGATCAGCCTCCACTCGGGGAGGCTCGGGGAGATTAGGGGTAATGAAACGGCGGACTACTACCGATGGACTCGGGAAAACAAAGCTTGAGGCTGGCTGCGTCGTTCCGAGCAAAATACCGTCCAAGCCAGAGCGGCCCTGCGTTGTCCGGGGCCACGTTCAGCGACCCGATTCACGTGGCCCTAGCCTACGAAGGCGCGGTAGGCGGGGTCGTTTGCGCGAAGAACACGCAGAACGTTCTGGGAACCAAGCTTGGTGAGGTCGGCGTCGCTCCAGCCGCGCCGTTCGAGCTCGGCAAAAAGGTTGGGGTATTTGGACACGTCAGCGAGGCCGACCGGCATGTCGGGGCAGCCGTCGAAGTCTCCGCCGAGACCGATGTGATCGATGCCGGCCACATTGCGGGCATGCTCAACGTGGTCAGCCACGTGCGCCACGGTAACCTGCGGCTTCTCCCCCACCGAACCATGGTCTTCCCAGTTGCGGTAGTCGGCGGAGACGAAGGCCGGCACAAAGGTGATCATCTGCACACCATCGTTGGCGGCGAGCTGGGTGAGAATCGCGTCGGGCACGTTGCGCGGGTGCGGATTGAGGGCGAAGCACGAGGAGTGGCTGAACAGAATGGGGAGCGTTGTGGCATCGAGGGCGTCCTGCATGGTGGCAGCGGAGACGTGCGAGAGATCGACCATCATTCCGATGCGGTTCATCTCGGCAATGACGGCCCGGCCTCGATCGTTGAGACCGTTGTGAGTCGCAACATCGACGGCCGCGTCAGCCCAGTCGGTCGTCGAGTTCCAGGTCAGGGTCATGTAGCGCACGCCGAGCCGCGCATACTCTCGAAGCACCGCGAGCGAGTTGTTCATCTGATTGCCGCCCTCGACCCCCAGTAGCGACGCAATCTTTCCGGCGTGTTGTGCGCGTTGAACGTCGTCGGCGGTCACGGCCCGCTCGAAATCGTCAGGATAGGCCGCAATCAGGCGGTCGATGAAATCGATCTGCTCCAGGGTGGCTTGCACGGAATCGGCGCCCGTGAAATCGCTATGCACCCACACCGACCAGAATTGGCCCTGCACCCCGCCGAGGCGCAGCCTGGGGACATCCGTCTGAACTTGACTGCGCTCCGAATCGTATTCGACGTCCAGCCCGGCAACCGAGTAGTGGCGATGCTCGCGGCAGGCCCAGGCAAGATCGTTGTGGCCATCAATAACAGCAAATTTCGGACTTCTTACGGTCATGTGAACTCTTCCCGGCAATCGATGCGCTCAGGCCAGCCTAGGACTCACACCACCGAGCACTTTGTGCACCCAGGCGGCCCGGCACTGCGGCGCTCAGTTTTGAATTTTTGCCCGCAAAACCGGGGCTGAAGTCCGGCAATTCCGTGCGGCCGGGACACCCGCCGCTGCAACTCCCCCCCAGCAGGGGGTTTTGACCCCAGTTGAGGTTACAGCGCCACCGACTGGAATCGGGGTAGTCTCTGCCAGTAAGTTGCTGAGAAAGAATCATCTTCCTACGCCGCGCTCCGCCACCGACAAGTGCCAGCATCGTCACCTTGTCACCTTGACCACCTGTTCCTGTAAACCCGACTGCAGGGAATGAAAAAGTGATTTTCACTTGTAACCCGCCGAACCCCCTCGGCGACCCTTTACTCAACCCTGTACCGGCCACTCCTGGCGCAGCTTCCACGCTCGACTGCAGGAGGAACGACGCATGAGTGAATCAGATTCTCCCGCGTCCTTTGCCGAGTCCCTGCCGCTTGGGCACACCCCGAAACTGCGGCTCGTCGATCAGGCCACGTCGGCGCACGCCGATATCGCCGTCGACACCGCTTCCTCGGGGTTGATCTGGGCGCGACGGTACCGCACCAAGCTTCGACTGACCGACGTCGCCGTCATCGTTTTCGCTGTCGCTGTGGCACTGGTGTTTCGGTTCGGCGTCGATGGCATTCCGGCCGTACCGGGATCGTTCAGCGCCAATTACTGGCTCCTGTCACTACTGATCGTGGCGACCTGGCTCATGACCCTCGAACTTTTTCATACCAGGGATTCCCGCGTCATCGGCGTCGGCGCGAGTGAATACAAGCAGGTCATCAACGCCAGCGCGGTGACCTTCGGCATGCTCGCCATCGTTTTTCTGATCTCCAACATCGACATCGCCCGGCTGTACTTTATTCTGGCGCTCCCCCTCGGCATTATCGTGTTGGTTCTGGAACGGTGGTTGTGGCGCAAATGGCTGCTGCACCAGCGCAAGTTCGGTCACTACCTCTCTCGCGTGATCGTCGTAGGAAACCGCGACGACGTGGAATATGTCGTCAGCCAGATCGACAACAAGTCCGGCGCTGCCTACTACATCGTTGGCGCTGCCCTGGAAGACGGCATCGGGGATGAGATCTCGGCCGGCGAACGCAGGGTGCCGATCGTGTCCGATTTCGAACATGTCGCCGCTGCGGCAGCCGCCATGGGCGTCGACACGGTCATCGTGGCCGGGCAGCCCAGCGGCGGCAGTTCCTACATCCGCAACCTCGGCTGGGACCTCGAGGGAACGTCAGCGGAGCTGGTTCTCTCCAGCCGACTAACGGATGTTGCTGGTCCCCGCATCCACTTTCGCCCGGTAGAAGGCCTCCCGCTGATCCACGTGGAAATTCCTCGATTCGAGGGGGGGCGCCACGCCCTCAAGCGAACCCTGGACATCGTCACGACGTCCTGTGCCCTGGTGTTCCTACTGCCGGTGCTCGCGGTCATTGCCGTGCTTATCAAGCTGGACAGCGCCGGCCCCGTACTATTTCGGCAGGAACGCTGCGGCCGCAACGGACAAACCTTTCGCATGATCAAATTCCGCTCCATGGTACAGACCGCGGAAGACGATCTGGCCGGCCTGCTCGACCAGAATGAAGCTTCCGGGGTGCTGTTCAAGATTCGCAACGACCCCCGGATCACCAAGATCGGTCGTGTGCTGCGCAAGTACTCGCTCGACGAACTGCCCCAGCTGTGGAACATTTTCGTGGGCGAGATGAGCCTGGTCGGACCCCGCCCGCCACTGCCCGAAGAGGTTCAGGTCTACGAAACCCACGTGCATCGCCGCCTGTACATCAAGCCCGGCCTGACCGGCATGTGGCAGGTCAACGGACGGTCGAATCTCAGCTGGGAAGACAGCGTACGACTCGACTTGTATTACGTCGAGAATTGGTCCCTCACCGGCGACCTGATGATCATCTGGCGCACCTTCAAGACCGTCATTCAACCAGTAGGGGCGTATTGACATGACCGCGGGGATCGAACACACTGCGCCCACCAACCACCGGCGTCTGAGCATCGCAATGATCGGTACCCGCGGAGTGCCCGCCGCCTACGGCGGATTTGAAACCGCCATCGAGGAGATCGGTCGCCGCCTCGTCGACCGAGGCCACGACGTCACCGTCTACTGCCGCCGCGCCGCCCAGCCGGTGCCAAAAGAGTACCTCGGCATGAAACTCGTGGAGCTGCCGGCACTGCGCCACAAAATTCTCGAGACCCTGAGCCACACCGGAATGTCGGTCTTGCACGCCACCCTGCACCGTCCGGCCGATGTCGCGTTCGTCTTCAACGCCGCCAACGCCCCATTTGTGCCGCTGTTGCGTCTCCGCGGAATCCCCAGCGTCGTGCACGTGGACGGCCTGGAATGGAAGCGCGGCAAATGGGGTGGCGCGGGACGGCGGTACTACCGCTGGGCCGAGGAAGTATCGGTGCGCGAAGCTGATGCCCTCATCGCTGACGCACAAGGCATCGTCGACTATTACCGGGACGAATTTTCCATTCCAACCGAATTGATCTCCTACGGCACCCGAATCCTGCAGGACACCCCGACCGATCGGCTCGCCGAACTCGGTCTTCGCCCCGGCGGCTATCATCTCGTCGTCGCCCGGTTCGAACCAGAAAACCACGTCGACGTCATTGTGGAAGGATATCGGGCCAGCGCTGCCCGCCTGCCACTCGTCGTCGTCGGCTCTGCGCCATACGCCGCCAACCACATCACCCGTATCAGCGACCTCGCCGCATCTGATTCCCGCATTCGCATGCTTGGCAGTGTCTGGGACCAGGATCAGCTCGACCAGCTCTACACTCATGCCAACACCTACCTGCATGGTCATTCGGTCGGCGGAACGAACCCGTCGCTGTTGCGGGCAATGGGTGCCGGCACCAAGGTCATCGCGTGGGACGTCGTCTTCAATCGTGAGGTCCTCGGTGTCGACGGTGCCTACTTCGCACGAGCGGAGTCCCTGAGCGCCTTGCTCGAAGATGCCGAACTGAACCCCGAGCGCGTGGCCGAAGTTGCCGCGGCGCTGCAACGACGCGCCGAGGAACTCTACAACTGGGACAGCGTCACGGACAGTTACGAACAACTCGCTAGGCGCGTGGCCGTCGGCTACAGCAGCCACCGTCAAAGCACCGGCAGGGCCGGAGTGTCGATGTGGAGCCTTTCCGACAGCCTGAGCAAGCAACCGTCAACCGCACTTTCCAGGGGGATCAGCTCATGACCAGCACCTCGGCCCGAATCGCTCGTTCGACCGAAACGTACTCTGACACCGTTCGGCGTCTGTCCTCCGCCCAGAAGACGGCGGCGCGCGGCGCGCCGCCCTATTCCGTCTACGTGAACCGCCGCGTCGGGCGCTACCTCGCGGCGGGCGCGTTTCGTCTGGGCCTGACCCCCAACAACGTCACCGCCGTCAGCGCGGGCTTCACATTCTGCGCGATCGTACTACTGGCGATCGGTGAGCCGAGCTGGTGGCTCGGACTCGTCGTGTGGCTGCTGCTCGCCATCGGGTATGCCTTCGACTCGGCCGACGGCCAGGTCGCCAGGTTGCGCGGTGGCGGTTCCCCCTCGGGGGAATGGCTCGACCACGTCGTTGACTCCATCAAGATCTCAACCTTGCATCTAGCGGTGCTCATCACGATGTTCACACACTTTCCACTGTCCAGCTCGACTTGGCTGCTCGTGCCCGTCGGGTTTGCGGCCGTGGCTGCCGTGTCGTTCTTCGCAATGATTCTGAACGACCTGCTCAAAGCCAAGCACGCGCCGACGGCGCCGCCTTCCACCGCTCCCCGCTCCGCGTTACGGTCATTTCTCGGTCTGCCGACCGACTACGGCGTGCTTTGTCTCGCCTTCGTACTGCTGGGCGCTCCGTTGGCGTTTTTCGGCGTGTACAGCGTGCTTTTCGTAGCCAATGCGCTTTATCTCGCTTTGGCGCTGGGTAAATGGTTTCGAGATATGACCGCGCTGGGACGCCGGGAAGTCGCCCGACCGTAGCTGACATCTGCGGTGACAACGTAACGACTTTGCCGTGTGCCTCGTTCTGGGGATGCTTTTTCACACTTTCAGACGTGAGTTTTGATCACCTTGATTGTAGTGTAGGCGCAACCGGATGGAGAAAGCTGTGGAACCAATCGACTATCTGAGGACCATCACGAGGCGGTGGTTGCTCATCGCTATTGTGGGCCTCCTCGGCGGCGCGGTGGCGTGGGGCTACGCGGCCACCCTTCCGGCGCAGTACCAGGCAACCAACAGTGTCTTCGTGACGAGTGACCGGGGTGAGACGACCAGTGAGCTGCTGCAGTCGTCAACCTTCACTCAAAACCTTGTGCAGTCCTACGCTCAACTCGCCACGACACCAACCGTTCTGGGGCCCGTGATCAGCAAGCTCGGATTGAATATTTCCACGCAGGCCCTGGCCTCCCGTGTCACCGCGGAGATTCCCATCAACACGGTGTTTATCAACATCACCGTTACCAGCCTGTCGGCGACGCAGGCCGTGGCCCTCGCTGATGCTGTCTCCGATTCCCTCGCCACTGCGGTAGGAAATCTGGCGCCGAAAGGGCCCGACAACTTGCCGTCGATCACGGTCGAGACGGTTTCTCCGGCTCAACTGCCGGACAGCCCGTTTGCACCGAATACGCAGCTGATCGTCATCACCGGATTGCTGATCGGGCTCGTTCTCGGCGTGCTGTACGCCCTGTCCCGCGAGGTGTTCGATACCCGGGTGAGCACAGAGAAGGACCTCGATCGGGTCTCCTCCGATCCCCTGCTTGGAAAGGTCGGTCGCAAGAAGCGCACCGACCCAGCAGGCCTGGTCATGCGGGTGATGCCACACAGTGCCCTGGCTGAAGCGTATCGACGGGTGCGGGCCAACCTGGAATTCATCGACGTGGATAGCCCGCCACGCAGCGCCGTGGTCACGTCCGCGGTGACGCGTGATGGCAAATCCACGACCGCGATCAACCTTGCCCTCGCCATGGCGGAACGCTCGTCGCGCGTGCTCCTGATTGATGCCGACCTACGTCGCCCGTCGATCGCCGAGCTGTGTGATCTCGAAGGCGACGTCGGGCTGACAACTGTTCTGCTCGGCGATGTCGAACCCGACGACGCCATCGTGCGCTGGTCGAATGGCATCGACGTGTTGCCCTCCGGCGCTGTGCCGCCCAACCCCGGACAGTTGCTCGGTTCGGCCGCAATGAAGACCCTGATGCAGCGCCTACTGCTCGAGTACGACTTCATCGTCGTCGATTCCCCGCCGCTGCTGCCGGCCACCGACGCCCTCGGTCTGTCACATCTCACCGACGGTGCCATCGTGGTCGCCCGTTACAAGGCGACCACCCGCCAACAGCTGGCCACCACGCTGGAGTCGCTTGAAGCCGTCAATGCGCGCATTCTCGGCATCGTACTCAACCAGGTGCGGGAGCGTCGCGCTGAGGTGTACTACGGACCGCTCGCCCCAACAACTCGCACTGCCGCGCTGACTCCGGAAACGACCAACCGGGTCACGGCTACCCGAGCGCCTCGCACCACCTTCGATGAAACGGGCCGTCGCGACTCTCGCGCGTCGGAATCGACACGGTCGTCATAGTGCGGGTCCTCCAATCTTTTCCGGAGGGTCGCACGACGACGAATCCCTACCTGCTGCAATTGAGCCGCTCGCTCAGCCCGCACGTCGAGGTGCTCGGCTTCACCTGGCGCCGGGCGCTCACCAGCCGTTACGACGTGTTCCACGCACACTGGCCGGAGATTCTCGTGCAGGGTCGGACACCGGCCCGGGCGCTAGCCAGACGCATGCTGTTCCGCCTGTTTCTGGTGCGGCTGCGCCTGCGTCGCACCGCGGTGGTGCGAACATTGCACAACGTGCGGAGTCATGAGCTCTCACCCCAGCATGACCAACGTTTACTCGAGCGGTTCGACCAGCGCACCACCCTGTGGATCAGGCTCAATTCATTCACACCGGTGCCCGCTGACGCGCTCGAACACACCATCCCGCACGGTGATTACCGAGACTGGTACGGTGACCTGATGTCGGGCGCGACCATGCCAGGTCGGTTGCTCTACTTCGGACTCATTCGCCCCTACAAGGGTGTGGACACCCTGGTCCACGCTTTTCGCCAACTGGACACCGCGGCCCTGGACGATCCCCTGCCGACGCTGCATATTGTCGGTGCTCCCCAGACACGCGACCTGGCAAAGCGGCTGCAGCGCACGTCGGCCGGCGACCCGCGCGTCGAGTTTATGCTGCGCCACGCCAGTGATGCCGAACTGGCCGATGCCATCCGCGCCGCCGAACTGGTCGTGTTGCCCTACACCGAGATGCACAACTCCGGCGCCGCGCTGCTGGCCCTCTCGCTCGACCGGGCGGTATTGGTACCAGAGAACGCGGTCACCACCGCGCTGGCCAACGAGGTCGGCACTGATTGGGTGCTCACCTACACCGGGCCACTAAGCGCAGAGGTTCTGGCCGATGCGCTCTTGCGCGCTCGTTGGCCTCGGAGCGCCCCCGCGCCCGACCTCTCGCACCGCCGGTGGTCGGTCGGAGCCGCCGATCACGTCGAGGCCTACGGCCGGGCCATTCAGTCAGTCCGCTCGCGCTGAACCGAGCGATATCGACTGGACCACGATCGGCTGCTGAGCGCTCAGGCGCCAACAAATAGCCAGGCGTCGGCGGCGAGCCGGCCATCGATGGCCGGCAGATCCTCAGCTGCGGGGCGAGGTGCCTGCAGCGCGCGCACGACAGCATCCGCCAGCAGCTGCGGCGTGCAGCCCGGCGCGACCACCTCGTGGTCGTGCTCTTCAAGCCAGGACGCAAGCCCAGTTTCGGTCGTGGTCACAATCGAGCAGTCGTGCGCGAGACCCTCGACGATCGGCAGGCCGACCTGCTCACGCCAAGTGGCGGTCGGCTGGCTGGGCAGGGCCAGCACGCTGGCACGACGCAACTGTCGGTGAATCTCGCTGCGCGGCGGGTCGATGACAAGCTCGATCGTTGGGTCGCTGGCGACGGCTTGCCGCGCCTGATTCTCCAGCGCACCCTTACCGATCAGGGTGAGGCGGGCCTCGGGCAGCGCTTTGGTCACGAGAGGCCAAGCCGCGAGAAGGCTTGGCAACCCTTTACGCTGGGCGAATGCTCCCAGAAAAACCACCCGGTTCACCTCAGGGTCACCGTCATCGCTGCAGGTGCATGTGGCTGGCAACGCGGGAATAACGACCGAGACGGCATCCCGGGCAGGTTCGGGCAGGGCTGTGCGGTACGTGACGCGGGCCGCATCCGTTCCAAAAACGATGCGGTCAGTTTGACGCCAGACGAAGCGAGCGGCAACGCCGTTGAGACCGCGACGCAGTCGCGCCCGGATAGCGAGTTGGCGTTGGAACGGATCCGCGTTTTCCAGGGCGTAACACACGATGCTTGCTCGGCTACCGCCGATCAGCGCACGCAGGCGCAGGGCGCTGATCGCTAGCGTGCTGGCCCAGACGCTCGAGAGCATGAGCGGTTCGCCAATTTCCAGCGTCGTGACCGTGGAGTGAGCCAACAACCACGCGGCGCGCACGGGGTGAGCCTGCACAAGCACGAGGCCCGTCGCCAGTTCCTCGTGAAAGTCATACCTTTTGATTCGGAACAGAATGGCGGCCGCCGGCAACTCATGTGCTCGTTCCAGGTGGGCGCTGCGCAGCGTACGGTACAGCCGTGCCCGGTCGGTCAGAATTCGACCGCTAGCCACGCTTGTACTCGTGGTAGACCGAGCCCACGGAACCTGCCAGCATCCCAGCACCGCGGGCGGCTGTGCGCAGCCCTCGGGCGCGCAACGGGACCTGCCCGACGAGGGATCCAGCGATGTATCGCACGATCCCACCGCACAGCCGTGCGGCGCCACGCGCTTGCAGGTTCATCCGCACCAGCACCCGTTTGGCACGGTCAGTGTCGTCGAGGTTGATACGACTCCAGGTGTTACCCATGCGAAATGCGCGTTGCAGCACCCACTCCCGGGTAAGACGATCCGCCGGAACTATATCGATGACGATGGCTTCATCGCACCAGATCATTTGCCCGCCGCGCTGGTGCAGCTGCCGGGTGAACAACGAGTCCGACCCGCCTGACAGCCCGAACCGTTCGTCAAAGCTGAGCTCCAACCGACGCACCTGGGCCAGATCGAGCAGCAGATTATTCGTTGCCGCGAGCGATACCGGCGTGCCCGTAGTGAACCGGCGGCGCTCGAAGAAGCCACCGGCCCGAATCCACTGGTCTGGTTCGATGTCGTACTGCGACAGTACCGGGCCAACGACGGCCGCGGGCCGATAGGTCGAATAGGTATCGAGCAACTGCACGAGCCAGTGGCTGCTGGGTCGTTCGTCATCGTCGATGAAGATAAGCAGGTCGGCACCCTGGCCTTCCTGCAGTGCTCTATTGCGCGCCGAGGCGATACCCGGGGTGGGTTCGTGCACGTATCGGATGGGCGTCCCCCCGGTCGATGCGGGCTCCCCAGTTTCTACCCACCTGGTGTCGGTCACGAGGGTGCGCGCTCCGGCATCAGGGTCGTTGTCGATGACGATGATCTCCACCGGTGCCAGCACCATGCCGGCCTGATCGAGCAGTTCGGGCAGGAGCTCCTCGAGGTCGGCGGGGCGTCGATAGGTCAGCACCGCGATCACTACGCGCGGGTCACCTGTGGATCGATTGGCAAGTGACATGGCCAATCCCTTCTGTAGCGGTGAGAAAAGTGCTGTGCGCGCCGTGCGCGATTGGCGAGCTCGAGACCGGGCCGCCGTTCAAGTGGCTCTCTTCACGATCAGGTCATCGAAGGTCGCGGTGACGGGCGTCACTGTGGCGGTCGACCCCAGATAGAAGGCCAGACCAACGGCACCGGATGTCTGCAGCGCAGCGGTCGAATCCGTCACCGTGGTCTGCCACGCCGAGGGTTCCGGCGTGCCGAGGGCCCAAACTTTGGCACGAATTGTCGTCGGAGCCGAGCCGATGACCTGAACGCGCAGTTGCAGCGCGCTTCCGGTTGTGTAGGTGAGGCCGGAAATGTTCTGGGCCTTCAGGCTGGTAGCGCCGCGCATGAGTTGCAGTTGCACAACTCCGGTCGACAGATTCTTCATGCGCACCCGATAATCGTCCGTGCCGACCCGGCGGCCGATCAGCGAGGTGTACGCGCCGGAACCGGTCGCATCCTGTTGGAGGGTCGTTGTGACGAGCATGTCGGTGTCGAGCAGGGACACGCCAGACAGGTAGGCATTGACGGTGGCTCCGGCGGCGGCTTTGAAGCGGCCGGCTCCACCACTGACCGAGTAATTCGATGCCGTACCGGTCGTCGTCCAGGCTCCCCCCGTGTCGGCGGCGCCCAGGCCGGTTGCCAGGCTGCGGGAGAACGCGTCGGTAGCCAGCGGTGTGTTCGGGTCGGCTGCCGGAACGACAACCGTCTGCTTGGCTTGCGCGGTGGCTAAGGAATTGTCGGTCACGGTGAGGGTCACGTCGTAGGCGCCCTCGACCGCGTAGCTGTGCGAGGCGGTCACGCCGCTGCCGGAGGTCCCGTCACCGAAGTTCCAGCTGTAGCCGGTGATGGTGCCGTCGCTGTCGCCGGAGGTGGAGGCATCCACCGCCACGGTAAGCGGCGTGGCTTGATAGCTGAATGCGGCTGTCGGCAGCGCGTTCGCCGGCGGTTCGGTGGCATCGACCGTGCGGGTGGTAACCGTGCTCGCTCCCGAGTTGTCGGTGACGATGAGGGTGACCACGTAGCTGCCGGCGGCCGCGTAGGAGTGCGTTGCGGTGGCTCCGGTTGTGGTGCTGTTATCGCCGAAGTCCCAGGCGTAACCCGCGATGGTGCCGTCGGAGTCGGTCGATCCGGTGGCATCGACGCTCAGGTCGCGGTACGTGATCGCACTGCTGAATGAAGCAGTCGGGGCCACGTTGGCGGGCGGTCCGAATTGGCCGATCGAGTGGTGCCGGGCGATGGCGCTGGCGCCAAGGGCCGTGTTATAGACGGCCACTTCGTCGATGTCGGCCTCAATATAATCGCTGGCCGGTCGGCTGGTCCAGCCGCTGAGGTTGTCGCCGCCTATGCGCCAGTAGCCCTGGACCGGCGCCGCCGACGTCGTGTCGGTGCGCTGGGCGGCGAGGGCGCCGTCGACGTAGAGGGACATTCCGGCAGCACCGACGGACGCGACGATGTGATGCCATTGACCGTCGTTGTATGCCGCGGTCGTGTTGACCGTGCGCAAGATGCCCGGCTTCACACCGAACCAGAGTCGTCCGACGTTGTCCATATAGATCTGGCGATCGTAGGCGGTCGAGGCGCCGGTGGCACTGTTGCCCAGCCCGATGATTTTGCCGCCCTTCGTGGTGGTGGTCTTCACCCAGGCTTCCAGGGTGAAAGCACCTCGAGGAGTTTCGAATGCGGATGATGCCGCCGTGCCCACGGTCGTGCCACTGAAACGGGAGGCTGTGCCCGAGTCTGCAGCAAGCGCGCCCGGTACGCTGCGGATGACGCCGGTGCCTGCGGTCTCGTTTGAGGCCGCAGCCCAGTCGTAGGCTGTCGTACCACTGGATTCGCCGAGCGGCCAGTATGACGAGGGCGAATCGCTCTGCACGGTCTTGGCGTAGGCGCTGTAGTCACCCGAACCCGATACGGTCACGCTGGTCGGACCGCCGGTTTTCACATTGCCGAAGGCGTCCCGTACACGCACGCGGTACACGTAGATCTGCCCGGATGTGAGTCCGGTGTCGGTGAAGCCCATCGCCGGCCGGGACCAGTCGGTCGACAGGCCGGTCACAGTGCCGACGGAGACACCGTCACGCAGCACCTCGTAGCTGAGCTGTTCGTTGTCCCGGTCGTAGGCGGCCTTCCATCCGATGCGGGCGGTGCCCGCCGAAAGGGAGTCCACGGTAGGTACGAAAGCGGATGACGCGAAGGCCGCGTTGGCCACGCGTGGGCCTTCCTTATTGGGCGCGATCGCCGTGCTGGCGAAGCGCACCAAGCCCTGCTGGCCCTTGTTGTTCACGTTGGTGAATTCACCGCCATAGAGCAGGTACCGCCCGTCGCCGGTGATGGTCCACGGCCCCTGGCCTTGACCGGTAAACGTGCCCGAGTTGATCTCGGGGTAGAACGTCAGGATGCTCGGACTCGGCTTGCCGGTAAAGCTGGCATAGCTACCGACGGCATTGGGAGTGAGCGTGCCGGTCGCAGCCATGGAAAAGGTGAGAGTGCGGTGGTAGGAGCGTGGTGTGGTCTCGACCGGGCCGCCCATGTTGCCGCAGTAGTGCGTGTGACCGGTGGTGTAAACGACGTTGCCGAATGGCACCGCCGAATAGGTGTCGCCGTGACAGTCTTCCATCCAGATGAGGGAGCCGTCGCTCCAGCTCACCCGGAAGGTGCCCTCGAAGTTTGCCCCGCTTCCGTAGTCGTAGCCGGTGCCGAAGGCACCGGCGGCCGAAGAGGTCAGGCTGGTGATGGCCCCGTTGACTCCGGCATTGCGAATCAGGGCGTTGACGGCCCAGGGCAGGGAGGCGCCGGTGACGGCATCCGTCGCGGCCATCCCATAGCCGGGGGCATCGCTGCCGTTGTACGAGGTGAACGACCCGCCGATAAGAACTTTGGTGCCGTCCGGCGAAACAGCCATGGTGTTGACCGACCCGCCCACCGGTTCTCCGCTCCAGACACGCAGTGCGCCATTCGAGGCGGCGAAAGCAGCGATTTGATTACGAGCGATGCCGCTGGCCGTGGTGAACACCCCGCCCACGTACACGGTGTCACCGAAGGTTGCCAAGCTCTTCACCGAGGCATTCACCGTCGGTGCCCAAGAGGAGACAAGGGAGCCGCTGACAGTGTCGAACGCGGCCAGGCGATATCTGGCTACTCCGCCGACGGTCGTGAAGAACCCTCCGGCGTACAGCCGGGTACCATCGGTCGATGCTACGAGAGACCGAACGGCTCCGTTCAGGTCTGGATTGAAGCTCTCGACCAGAACGCCGGTCGACAGATTGTAGGCGAGCAGGTTGTTGCGGACAACTTCGTTCACACCGGCTGCCGAGCCGGCCGGCCGAGCCCGTGTGAACTCGCCTCCGGCATAGACAGTGTTGCCGACAATGACCTGGGACCAGACGACGCCGTTGATCTGGGTCGTGGGCAGGGCATCGGCAGCGACGGTGAGCGGTGTGCCAGCATCCACCGGGCGGGTGTCCGCCTGCGCCACCAGAGGCAACGTCACGAGGCTCGCGAGCACCGTGATGATGGTCACCAGACTGGCCCAGCCCAGTTTCAACGACCGAGTGGCACTCGGTCGGATCGCGCCACTGGCCGTGGCCATGGTCGCGTTGACGTGCAAGCGAGACGCCGGGAGAAGTCGCACGGTGATTCCTTACTCAAGACGAGGTGCCGGGCCGTCGGGTAGCCACCGCATTCTTCGGAGTATAGTGAGAATCTTTCATAAACGGCTGCCCCCTATCCGGGGCACGAGCACATAGCCACTCAGCGCGGGGCTGCGCCCTCAAACAGCACGATCGGCACGCCCGCGGAGTAATCTACGGCGATGCGCACCTGGTCGCGCTGGTCACTCGGCACCGCGAAAACGAAAACCCCCTGCTGGGTCGCCCCCGCAGCGACCGATTCCGGTAGCGGCGCTCCACCCGACGCCGTCAATTCAGTCGCCGGGCTTTGCTCAGCACCGAAAAACAGGTTGACCACGGTTGCGGTCAATGCCACAGCGTCGGACGTGTCATTGCGCACGGTCACAGCAAAACGCAGGGAAGGCCCACCCACCTCGCCCGGACCGCGCGCGACCCCGTCGACGGCTTCGAGTGTGCCGATGCTGAACACCAGACCCGGAACGGCTGCGGCGGAATCGGTCAGCGGCACCGGCGCCCGCTCGACGGGCGGAGCAGGTTCGACGGGCGGAGCAGGTTCGGCAGCGACAGCCTCGGTCGGCGCGGGCGTCGTAGCAGTCGGAACCGCTGTGGGTGAGGGGTCGGGCGATGGCACCGCGGTGGGCGTTGCAGTCATCCGCGGGTTCGGCGAAGGGGCGTCGCTGTTGTGTGCAGCCGGGTTCGGGCCGCCATTGTTCGATGCGGCGACACCGGCGACCACAAGGACGACGATGAGTACTGCCAGCGCAGCGGATGCAACGATCCACCAGACACGCCGCCGAGAAATCGAATTCCCACCCACGGTGGGGCCTGTGTTGTCATCGACGGGGTGGCGCACTGCCATGGTGAAACTCCAGGTTGCTCGGCTGGCCTGACGATCGGGTTGCATTCTTTGGTGCAGCTGCTGACACCGTGCGCTAATAACGCGGTGCAGCTATTAATACACGGGACGCACCCTCATTCCTAGGGGGCGGCTGAACCCCGAACGGGGGCACCCGCTCAGGCTGTACAGTGTGGAATTCCGGCGCTTGCCCGGTAACACACCAAACACCCGACCGAGGTGACAGACATGAAATTTGCCATTCTGCACGGCAGCAATGATGCCTACGGTGCCAGCAAGGTGCTCTGCCAGGAAATAGAGTGCCTGGTCAGCCTCGGGCACGAAGTGCTCATCGTTGTTCCACACACCGGTCCGTTGTCCACGGACCTGGCCCGGTTCGGCGCAGCGGTTTCGGTCGTGATCGATCCGTCGCTGGTAGTGCTGCGCCGAAGCAAGTTGACCGACCTGCTACATCCGCTCACGCTGCGGCACGACGTGGCGCTCGCCGACGTCGTGGTGTTGTGGACCCTGGCCCTGAGCGCCTACATTCCCGTGCTCCGTCTGCGTCGCCGACGCTTCTATGTCTCGGTGCACGAACTGCTCCTGGGACGAGTCGGTGGCCTGCTTGTGCGCACATTGCTGGCACCCGGCACCTTTCCGGTGTGCGCATGCAGCAGGGCCACTGCCGAGTGGCTGCACTCCCAAGGCGTAGGGTCGGACCGTCTGACGGTTACCTCTCCGGTTTTCAGCTCCGTTGAGGCCGTACCGGTGCGTGGTGTGCACGACCCACTGACGTTCGCCGTCGTCGGACGCGTCAATGGGCACAAGGGGCACCTGGAGGTGGCCACGGCATTCCAATCGACGGCGTTGTCCGGTCAGGATTGGCGGCTCCTGCTCTTCGGTGCGCCGTACCCCGGACAGGATGATGCTCTTCAGGACGTGTTGGCGCTGGTCAGTCGTGACCCGCGCATCGAGTACCGCGGAGAAGCTGCCTCAGTGGCGGCCATCGCCAGCGAGATCGATGCCGTGGCCTGCTTTCCGTCTACACCCGAGCCGTTCGGGTTGGTACCGATCGAAGCCTGGCGGGTTGGCCTGCGGTCGGTTGGCTTCGCGGACGGCGGTGCGGGAGAAGTCCTTCCGGTCGTCGGCGGCATTGGGGTGTCGCGCACGGATTTCCCTGACCGGGACATTACCGCCGCACTCCTTGACTTGTCCGTGACACTGAAAGCTCACCCTTCGCTGCCAGATCCAGCCGCGGTCAACAGGCTTTTTTCGCTGGATCGTCGTCGTGACCTCATTGCCCGGGTCATCACCAGAAGTTAGCGACGATGCAGAGCAAACCCAAAGGGACCACTCGACTAGCGGGCGGCCCCTTCAGGGGTGATGGGCGATGAGTCCACCGCTCTAGGCGGCTGGCACCTCGGGCAGCGGCGCAGGCGCGTCATTCGGCATCGGCTTGATTCCTGGGTCCTGCTGCACCCTAGGTTCCGGCACGACATCCGGCGCGGGAACCACGTCGGGAACCACGTCGGGAACTACGTCGGGCATCGGAGCCACATCCGGAGTCAGAGTTGCGTCGGGGGCATTCGCCGGCGCATCCGGCGTGATGGTCTGGTCGGGAGCCGTCTTATTGGCAGCGCCGGTAGCCTGGATGCTTGCCGATGATCCGGTCACAGTATTGCCGAACGGATCGGTCGCCCGCACTTGGTAGGTATAGGTCGTGCCACCCGATCGCCCAGTGTCGGTCCAGCTAATGCTGGGCCGAATCCAGTCTGCTGACAGCCCGGTTTGAGTGCGTACCACGACACCGTTTCGGAGCACCTGGTAGGTGAGCTGTTCATTGTCTCGGTCGTAGTTGGATTTCCAGGTCACCTTCACCGAGTTCGCGCTGGGGGTACTGAGCGTGGGCTGAAAGTTGGAACCCGTGGCCTTAGGACCTTCCTTGTTTGGCGCGATCGATGAGACAGCGAAGCGCACGAGCCCCTGTTGGCGTTTGTTATTGACGATCGTGAATTCGCCACCGTAGAGAACGTACTGGGAGTTCGCCGCGAGGTTCCACGGTCCCTGACCCTGCCCGGTATAAGTGCCGGTATTGATGTCGGGAAAGAACGCCAGCAGGGTGGGGCACGGCCGGCCGCCGAAGTTGAAGTAACTGCTGCCCGTTTGATTGGGGGCAATCGTGCAGCCGGCGGCCTTGGTGAACGTCAGGGTGCGGTGGTAGCTGCGCGGCGTCGTCTCGGGGGGTCCGCCGATATTGCCGCAGAAATGGGCGTGGGCGGTGGTGTAGACAACGTCGCCGACCGGTACAGCCGAATACGTGTCACCATGGCAGTCTTCGATCCAGACGGTGTTGCCGCTGCTCCAGCTAGCCCGGAATGTTCCCTCGAACATAGCACCGGCCCCGAAATCGTAGCCGGTACCGTAGACGCCGTCAGCGTCAGAGGTGAGCGAGAGGATGGCCCCGTTGGGGCCGGCATTCTTGATCAGCTTGCCAATGTTCCAGGTCACGCCGGCGCCCGTGCTCGAGTTCGTGGCGGCCATCCCGTAGCCGGGAGTGGTTGCCCCGTTGTATGAGGTGAATGACCCGCCGATGACGACCCGGTCGCCGTTGGGTGAGACCGTCAGCGCGTTGACCGCACCATTGGGAATGGTGCCTTTCCACGCCCCCACAGCACCGGTCGGGCCATTGAACGATGCGGCCCTCTGGCGGCTTTGGCCGCTGGTCGATGTGAAGCTTCCGCCGGCATACACCGTGCCGCCGAAGGCATCGAGGGCACGGACGGTTCCATTCGCCGTGGGCTTCCAGTCGGACAAGAGCGCACCGGTTGTTGTGCTGAAGGCCGCGAGCCGCGAGCGGGCGACGCCTCCGACAGTACTGAAGCCGCCACCGACATAGATGCGGGATCCGTCAGGGGAGGCGGTAATCGCCCGCACAACACCGTTAACACTGGGATTGAAGGATGTCATCACCCCGGTCGACAAGTTGTAGGCCATGAGATTGTTGCGGGAGACCTCGCTCGTTCCGGCAGGGGCTCCCGAGGGACGGGCCCTGGTGAACTCTCCGCCAACGTAGACCGTGTTTCCCACGATGACCTGCGACCACACGACGCCGTTGATTTGCGCTGTAGGCAGGGCATCCGCTGCGACGGTCTTGGGAGTGGAGGCGCTGGGGGGTGAGGTGTCGGCCTGAGCCGCTCCCGCCCCAGTAAGGATCGCACCGAAGAGTACGGCGAGGGCGACAATGGCTGGCACAGGGGAACGGAAACGCCATAACATAAAGGAACCTCATCTTCTAGTCTTCGGTGGCCTCGAGACGACCCCCGCAGTTTGTGAATCATACTCAGTTTCTCGTTTCCTCCTACCCGCAAAGTGCAGGTTGCCACAATCGCCAGCAGCCCGAACGTGAACGTGTCACGCGGCGCCCTAGTCAGACCGGTCAATAGACGTTAGGATTCCTCACTACCTCCCCTGACTCCCTCTATTCGAATTCTGCCGCGCTCGCGGGGTAGCCTGAGAGAAATCTGAGCATTGTATGGCCGCAGGACAATCCCTTTCCCCCGATGCAGGCACCAACTCCACAAGGCCTCTTCGCATCGGCTATGCCGCAGGCGCTTTCGACCTTTTTCACGTGGGCCACCTCAACATCCTTAAACACGCCAAAAGCCAGTGTGACTACTTGATCGCTGGCGTCGTGTCCGATGAAATGCTGGAGCTGACCAAGGGCGTCACCCCGGTTGTTCCCCTGTTCGAGCGCCTCGAGATTGTGCGGCACATTTCATTCGTCGATGAGGCCGTTGCCGAAGTCGTGCAAGACAAGTTGGAGACGTGGCGCCAGCTGCGCTTCGACGTCTTCTTCAAGGGCGACGACTGGCGAGGCACCCCTCGCGGTATGCACCTGGAGCGCGAGTTCGCCGCTGTCGGTGTTGATGTGGTCTATTTTCCATACACAGTGAACACCTCGAGCACGATACTGCGCCGGGCCCTGGATGCGTTGACGCGACCGGACGCCGCTTCCCGCTGGCAGACCCGAGCGATCGAGGGCACCTCCTAGAGCCGATTGGCTCCCAGAACGGCGGGAGGGCGGGTTCCGCGTGCAGTGCACGAGGAACCCGCCCTCCTTTCTGGATTTCTGGATGCGCCGATTATCCGGGGTGAATCACGACCAGGGTGTCATCCGGCGTGTAGTAGTTGTCCTCCATCTTCACCTTCGTGGACGCACGCGCAATCACCGCGCAATCGTCGACCCGAGTGTTGCGACCAAAAATATTGTCAGTGATGACCACTCCATGCAGGGGGCCGCGGGATTTCTCGGCAAGGTTGATCGAGCATCCGCCGCCATCGGCCACATTATCTGTGATG
This sequence comes from Cryobacterium lyxosi, assembly GCF_004403345.1. NCBI lineage: Bacteria > Bacillati > Actinomycetota > Actinomycetes > Micrococcales > Microbacteriaceae > Cryobacterium > Cryobacterium lyxosi. The sequence goes on along the minus strand of NZ_SOGT01000018.1, from coordinate 27,507 downwards.
GTGAGATTGGACACGTCGCCGCGGTCCTGAGTGACCTGCACGGAAGCATTCCAGGCACCGGTCAACCGGTTGCCGTCGATGCGAATATTTGATCCTTCCTGAATTTGTATGGAATCGTCGTGGCTCGGTGTGCCTCCCTGATTTGGGTCTCTGTCGTAGTGCAGGTTGTCGTGCACCCAGGAGTCCGTGATCGCGACGTTTCCGCCAGTGAGGTGGATACCGTCGATGACACCATGAATGTTGAGGCGTTTTGCCTCAAAGTTGTAGCCGTAGATTCCCTGGACATCGGGTGACGGCGTGGAGGGAAACAGCTCCGTGTCGATGATGCGCAGATTTTCGTAGCCGCCGAGATTGCTGATAAGGGCCATCGGACCACTCAGGTCTCGTCCGCGCACGATCGAATTTTTGATTGTGACGTTGGGGGCTGCGATCCTGACCATGCCCCGAATGTCCAATCCGTCAATGGCGGTGCCCTCCTCGGTGATAGTGAGGTCGCCGTTGTGCACCGTCAACCTGGTGCCCGCTGGCACGCCGGTGTTACTGCCGTTCGGCGTGCCTCCCGTGGAGGGAAGTGTCGGCGCCGGCACTGGAGCAGGTGCCGGCACTGGAGCCGGACTCGGTGCCGGAGCCGGACTCGGTACCGGAGCAGGACTCGGTACCGGAGCAGGACTCGGTGCCGGAGCAGGACTCGGTGCCGGAGCAGGACTCGGTGCCGGAGCCGGACTCGGTGCCGGAGCAGGACTCGGTGCCGGAGCCGGACTCGGTACCGGAGCCACAATCGGTTCGGGAGTGGTGGGGAAGAGTTGAGCCAGCAGCCAGCGCAACTGCGCCGGGGTCAGGCCCATTCCGAACGCAGTGCCGGCCGAGGGGGGCGCTGCGGTCTCGCCCCGCCCTGGAGTGATTGTATAGGCGGGTGCTATCTCTTCCGCAGCTTGAACGGGAGCGATTCCCACCAGAGCACCGGTCAATCCGAGCACCACAGCGGCGACTGCCGACGTGCGTGCGCGGCGAAACGGGGAACGAGTGCTCTGTGCGGCGGGTAAGTCGTGGGTCAGTTTCGGGTTGAGTTTCATTTAGGTGATTTCGTGTCCTGCACACGCTTCGGGGCGTGTTGGGCGGGGCAGCTGAGGGGAGCCGCCTGTCATTGGTACAGCATTCCGTGTCGATGCGGTTCGGTCAAACGAGAAGGTGTGAAGACCCTGAGGCGAGCGCTGTGTAGGCCGCACGCGAGGGCTTTGGCTTTGGTCTGCCGGGGTTAGCCCGCATGCACCGAGACTGTCAAGCTATCGGGCGTGTAGTAGTTGCGCGCGGTGCTGATCTTGGTCGTGCTGGGCGAGATGATGGCGCAGTTGGCCACTCTGGTATTGCGTCCGAACTTATTGTCGGTGATGACGGTGCCGTAGATCGGACCATACGACTTCTGGGCCACGTTGATGGTGCAGGCGCCGCCGTCGGCGAAGTTGTTCGTGAAGGAGAAGTTCGAGACGTCACCGGTGTCCTGCGTGATCTGCACTCCGGCGTTGTGGGAACCGCTCAGCGTACTTCCGTACACCTTGATGTTGCTGCCCTTTTGAATCTGGATGGAGTCATCATGGCTGGGCTTTCCGCCCTGATTCGGATCACTGGTGTAGTGCAGGTTGCCGTGCAGCCAGGAATTCGCGATCGTGACGTTACTGCCGGTCACGTGAGCACCATCAATGACGCCGTGGATGTCAACGCGGGTCAGCGTGAAGTTGTAGCCGTAGATGCCATTGATATCGGGGGACGGCTGTGACGGATACAACTCCGAGTCGATGATTTTCAGACCCGAGCGCCCACCGAGGTTATTGACCAGCGCAGCGGGAGCGCTAACGCTTCGTCCGCGAATGATCGAGTTCTTGATCGTCACGTTGATCGCGTTGATCTTGACCAGGCCGCGAATGTCCAAGCCGCTGATGACGGTACCGGCCTGGGTGATATTGAGATCGCCGTTGTGCACCCTCAGGGTCGTACCGGAAGGGACTCCGGTACTACCGGCACTCGCGGTGGCGATCCGAACGACGCCTCCGGTTTGCGCCTGGGCCGGGACCGCCAAGCCGGCCAACGGAATCAGAACGGCGAGGGTAGCTGCGGCCACGAAAACTGGGGGTCGCGTGCTGATCTTGCGCCGCATCCGAGTGCGTTGCAGACGAACTGCATTCGTCAGATCGACACGGGCAAGGTCTGGACGAGATGGGTCATAACGATGCACGGCGGGGTGGTGCTGGTGCATGCCGCGAGAATACTGCGGGGTCAGGGTGAGCGGTCGGCGATGAGAACGTGAGACGTGGTCGGTCATGAATTCATTTCGGGTGGTGCACGTTCGGGTATGCAGGTGAGACAACTGTAGGGTGTCGCCGATAGCTACTAGAGTGTTACCCAAAAATGAAATTACGTCAAATTAGCATTGCGTATTCGTTGAGATCACGTTGGCTCCGCCGATCGTGCGGGGCGGTCTGAGCGGCGGTGGCGCCACTCGAGTTCAGTGACGAACGGCGGCGGCTCATAGGCGTAGCGCAGCCAGCTGCGCGATGCAAACCGGTTCAGCGCGAGTGCGAACAGCACGGCCGTCGCGGCAAGAACGAGAGGCATCACAGGGGCAATGACGGCTACCGCACTCAAAAGGATCGGGAGCGACAGCACGGAGGAAATGAGGATGACGATGGGTGTGTGCGCCAGGTAAATGGGCAAAGTGGTGCGCCCGATCATCCCAAGCCAGCGTACGCCGCGCAGGGTGCGGCTGAACGCAATCCCGCCGACGACACCGACCAGACAGTTCAGAAAGTACAGGCCGAAAACATCGCGCAGCCCCAGCAGCGCGACGGTGGTGGTGACGGCCACCCAGACGAACATGGCGGCACCCACGAGCAGCCGATTATCGACCGTGCCGATGCGAATGATCCAGCTGCGCAGGTAGATGCCGGCCAGAAAAAAGAAGTAGTACTTGAGCGACCCGGACCACCCGACATTAGGCGTATCGAGTCCGCTGAGTGCCACGACAGAAACTGCGCCGGCAACGACGAGTTGCAGCCGTGGATTGACGCGACGACAGAGCTTGGCCACTATGAAAAAGATCGATAGGGCCCAGATGAACCAGAGTTCGAACCGAGGCAACACGGGAGAAGCCACGAGGTCCAGTACGGCGTGCCGCACGCCGAACCCTACGCCTGTCACGGTCTGGTTGATCAGAAACACGATCGAACCAACCACCTCCCACAGCAGGAAGACCCAGAGGTAGAGGCGCAACTTGACCGTCCACAGATCGCGCCACGGCTTGAGGAGCCATTTGGGGGCGAACAGGCCCGACAGAACAAAGAACAAGGGCATGCGCATCGAGGACAGTGACTCGTTGATTTCGCGCCAATACGGAATATCGAAACCAGCGCCAATCAGCCAGTTCGCTGAGTGGAACAGGGCGACGAGCAGGATAGCGATGCCCCGGCCGGTATCCACCCAGCCAACGCGTTCGGCCGCGGGTTTGGTGGCGCTCATCGTCGACGCTGTGCCATCGTGGGCCGAAGGGGTCCGGGGCGCTGCAGCGCGGCATCCCTTTCGGTCGGCACCCTGCGGGTGATGAGGAGTCCGAGAACAAGAACGAGCAGCACGGATGAGCTGAAAAACGGGCCGAAGAACATGAACCAGACGGCTTTGATGCCGAGGTACAGCAGCACGGCACTGGCGGTGTTGGCTGCCACGTGTACGCCGATACTGCGCACGATGAGCACGAGGATGATAAGGGCGAGCGTAAGGCCGGGAATGCCGAAGGCCGCCCAGAAGTCACCGATGACCGAGTGCAGTTCGATGTGGCCGCCAAACATGTAGTTGTCGACATAGCCGTTATTCGGCTCGTAGTTGATCGCAGCCATGCCGGTCTTAGCGGCCAGTATGTCTACTGGATTAGGCACGGTGCCAACACCGAAGCCCCACGGCTGGTGCTGCATGAGCGCGATCGTCGCCGCGAGTTCGGGGCGCCCGCCGAGGATGAGCGAACCGGTCTCGTTGAGCTGCGCGAGGGTACGCTGCTGGGTGGCTTCACCGAGCGCGCCGTCGAGGATGAGCGCCTGAATCACGTTGAAGACGATGAGACCAAGAACTCCGAGTCCGAGGAGGGCGCGCAGCGCCGACTTGCCGCGCGTGGGCCGGGTCGGACGCATTTGCCAGGCGACGAGCAGCACAGTCAGCAGCATGAACGCGAACGCGGAGCGGGCATCCGTCAAGGTAGCCACGACGGTGAGTACCAGCGCGACGGCCAGCTCCAGCCAGCGGCGGTGCAGCTGCAGCGTGATTCCGAGCAGCAGAATCGTCAGGGCTACCGAATAGCCGAAACGCCAGGGATTCGCCGCGTACAGCTCACTCGACGGCGAGACACCGAGCAGGATTCCGGCACCGTACCAGATGGCGATTTGGGAGTCGGGCAGGACGGTGCGCGCCCAGAGCACGAAGCCGACGCCGGCGATCAACCCGACGAGACCGGCGATCGACCCGAACGCCTGACCGAGACTCGCCTGGTGCGTGGGCGCGGATAGGACGGTGAGCCAGATACCCGAGCCGATCGCGACCAGGCCGCCGACCAGGAGTAGCCGAGCGCCCCAATATTGGCGAAGGATTGGGAACCAAACAGGGAACAGTGCCACGCAGACCACGGCGCCCACAGTGACGCCTCGGTCGATATCGATGCGCAACGCGACAACGACCAGAACAACAATGGCAATGAATTTATTGACGAGGGGCGGGGCCTGGTGCACGGAACGTCCCGCGCGGGTGCGCTTGAGCGGCACCGGAGCAGGTCGCATCGCGGTGATATTGGAGCGCACCTGAGAGATCAATAGCAACCACCACCCGGGCCGCACAGGGACGATTCGGGCACCAGCCCCTGTTGCGCAGCCGCATCGTGCATAACAATAGACGGCTCAGTATGGAAGAGACAAGGGCGAACTCTCTCGAACTAAGGGAAAATCATCCCCCCGAGAAGGGGGCGCGGGTGTGGGTGGCACGGCCTGTATAGTGGCGATTTCGTGAGAGATATTCATTGTGCAACCGGAAGCAGCTCGTGGTCATCAATAACGTGGTCATCAACACCATCCATCGGCTTGTCACCGATCTGCGCCGAGACCCCGCTGCTCTCACGCAGCGGGCCAAAGTCAAGCTACGCCTTGCGGGCCTGCGCCTGACCAATCGGCTGAGCCGCCGATCAGTGACAGGATCGGGCGCCGTGGTGGTAAACCTGACCTCCTTCGGCCATCGGATCGCCCTTGTGCACTATGCCCTCGAGACCATCGCCGCCGGGCGAATCCGCCCCCGGCGTCTCATCCTCTGGCTCGATGACGCCGCGGCGCTCGCGCACCCACCGGCCACACTGCGTCGTTTGCAGCGGCGCGGCCTGGAAATTCAATCCTGCCCCGACTTTGGACCGCATAAAAAACAGTTTCCATACGCCTCTTCCACACCGACGCTCCCGCTGGTTGCTGCCGACGACGACGTCTTATACCCGCGCACCTGGCTGGCCGAATTACTCGAGGCGGCCGCCCGGCATCCGCTGGAGATCGTCGGGCAGCGCGCCCACACGGTCACCTTTGACGGCGATCGGGTGGCGCTCTACTCTCGCTGGGTCGCGGCCCGCGGGACCGCCGCGAGTTATCGAACGCTCTGCACCGGCGTCTCCGGGATCTACTACCCGCTCGGCCTGCTCGATGCGCTGCGCGCCGAAGGTGATGCCTTTCTGCGGGTCGCTCCGCGGGCGGACGATTTGTGGGTCTATTCGGTCGCTGTTCGGCACGGCATTCGCGCCCGTCAGGTGGGTGAGGCTCAGGCCGAGTATCCGGCCATTCCGGGTTCGCAGCGGGGCACCCTGTACCGACAGAATGTGACCGAGGGCGGCAATGATGCCCAGTTCGCGGCGTGCGTGGGCGACGCAGAACGAGAGCGGATACTGCGCGATGACCCCCGTGATTCGCTCGTGTTGCGGTCGATTCCCGCGCTTCGAGTGGTGAGCAGCGATGACACCTAGGCGACCCCGAGGGCCGATGGCCGCCCAGCGGGCCATCGACCGTGCGGTCGAGCCTTCAGCGGGCTCCACCTCAGGCCGGACCACCGCCCCGAATTCGGTGTCGCGCAACATGACGATCGCGCTGATCGGAAACGCTTTTCCCCCCCTTGTCGCGCTGTTTTCCGGTCCGATCCTGGCCCAGGCGCTCGGGGTCGACGGTCGTGGTGCTGTGGCCGCTGCCACCGCGCCTCTCGCCCTCGTGGTCACGGTAGCAACCTTTGGTGTTCCCGAAGCCGTCACCTGGGCGATCGCCCGTAACCCCACCCTGGCCCGCAACGCCTCAAACCGGGGCGTGCTCATTCTGATTATCGCGGGGCTGCTCGCCATGGGCGCCGTCGCTTTGTCAGCGGCCTGGCTCAGCGGTGGCGACCCGACGGTGCAGCAACTTATTCTGGTGGCCTGCCTGGCCATTGTGCCCAATTTGCTCGTCGGCGTATTCCGGGGAGTAGCATCCGCTACCCAAAGCTGGCGGCTGGTTGCCATAGAGCGCATTGTGACCTCGTCTCTGCGGCTCGCTGTGCTCATTCCGTTCTGGCTCACCGGCAACCTGACGCCGCTCGTGGCGACGATCGCGGTGGCCGCGATGCCGGTGACCGGGCTGTTCGTCTACATCGGGCGCATGCGCAGCCTCGACCCACGAGCCTTTGACGTTCCGCGCGAGGCGCGCACCGCCGGACTACTGAGCTATGGACTGCGCATCTGGGTCGGCTCGCTGTCAGGAATTCTGCTGTCCAGGCTCGACCAGGTGCTCATGACACCGTTCGCCGGCACCTACCAGCTCGGGTTGTACGTGGTCGCGGTGAGCGTGAGTGAACTACCGCTGATCATCAACCAGGCGGTGCGGGACGTGACTTTTGTGACCGATGCTGCTGATTCCGTCGACGCACGTCTCGCCTCCTCGGCTCGCATCAGCACCATGCTGTGCGGGCTGGCCGCCGCGTTCCTCGGCATCAGCATGTTGTGGTGGCTGCCTTTTCTGTTCGGCGAGGATTTTCGCCCCGCACTGCCGGTGGCCGGTGTGCTGCTCGCTGCTGTGGTGCTCGGCACCCCCGGGTCGATCGGCGGCTCCGGCTTGAGCGCCCGCGGTCGCCCAGGCCTGCGCAGCGTGTCGCTTCTGATCGCCTGCCTGGTGAATATCAGCATGCTGATCGTCTTGGCACCACCGTTCGGCGCAATGGGAGCCGCGCTGGCGACCCTGGCCGGCAACCTCATTTCAAGCAACCTGAATTTGTGGTTCATGTATCGCAAATTCAACATCAACCCGCTGCAGTTCTACGGCGTGCGGCGCACTGACTTCGTGACTCTGCTCGAGTACGCCAAGCGGTTCACTCGGCGGCGCAAGCGCTAGGTCGTTCTGGTTGGGGCAGGCGTCGGCGTGGAGGTAGGTACCGGCCGGTAAGCGAGGCCGTCGCGCAGCCCGCGGGCCGCAGCCAGAAGCGGCTGCAGCGAGGTCAGCAGCTGCCGTCGTCCCCCGCGGGAAATGACCTCCCAAGCCGCCGGCACGCTGCGTCGGCGCCATCTTCGGCGGTCGTCGTCGGTGAGGTTGCGAGCCGCGTAAACCAGGCGGTTGCGCACGTTGTAGTAGTAATAGGAGTACGACTTGGCCTGGCCGGCGCTGTGTTGGCCGGCGCCCTGAGTACCGCCCTGCGCGTGAGTAGCGTATGCGTCGGCGCAAACCGTGACCTCTCCCCCGGCCAACAGCACCCGGTGTGAGAGTTCGACGTCTTCCCAGTACAGAAAATAGTCGTCGCTGAACCCGCCCACCCGGCGCCAGAGGTCATCACTGATGAGCAGGCACGCGCCGCTCAGCCAGGGAGTGACCCGTATGCCCGGGTGGTCCCCGCGCTTGCGAGTGGCGCGCACGCGCCCGTCTTCGAGGTACAGATCGCTACCGTCGAACCACACCGTACCGTCCGGCCGCAGGATGCGGGGCGAGACCAGGGTGAGCGGATGCAGGGTGACGGCCTCGAGCAGGCGGGCGACCTGGTCGGCGGGGATGGCGGCATCCGGATTCAAGAGGAGAAAATGGGTGCGCCCATTCTGCTGCGCCCACGCGACGCCGAGGTTCATCCCGCCACCGAAGCCGCGGTTGGTCGGCGACAGCACGTGCTGCCAGCCCTCGCGCTCGGCGATCACCGCCACCCTGGCCTGCTCCGCGACGTCGGTGAAATTGTCGACGACCACGATGTGCAGGCCCGGTGCCGATCGGGACAGCGGTTGGAGGTTCTCTTCGAGCAACGCTGCCGACCCGAAATTCACCACCACCACGGCGAGGGAAGCGAAGTTCGAGTCGGTCATGCGGTCAGTATTGCAGATCCGCGAGGACTGCCTGACAAATTCTCACTGGGTTAGGTTGCGAAGCGGTCGGTCGCCACAATAATGGCATCGAGAATGCCGGGCTGGTCGAAGGCGTGGCCGGCATCGGGAATGAGGCAGAATTCGGCTTCCGGCCAGTTCTTGTGCAGGTCCCACGCGGTGAACGCTGGGGTGCACATGTCGTAACGGCCCTGCACGATGACGCCGGGGATGTCGGCGAGGCGGGAGGCGTTGTCGATGAGCTGGTTGGGGGTGAACCAGCCTTTGTTGGCGAAGAAATGGTTCTCGATGCGGGCGAAGGCCACCGCAAAAGCGGGGTCAGAGAAGCGGACGATCTTGTCGGGTTCCTGCAGCAGGGTAATGGTCGAGGATTCCCAGGTGGCCCACGCCACGCCAGCACGTTCGCGCACGAATTGATCGGGGTCGTGCAGCAGCCGGCCGTAGGCCTCGATCAGGTGGCCGCGTTCGTTTTCAGGAACGGGCGCGACGAAGGACTCCCACAGGTCGGGGTAGATCGCGGCGGCACCGCCCTCGTAGAACCAGTCGAGTTCAACCGGGCGCAGGGTGAAGATGCCGCGTACGACGAGTTCGGTCACCTTCTCCGGGTGGGTCTCGGCGTAGGCGAGGGCGAGAGTGCTGCCCCACGATCCGCCGCACACCAGCCAACGGTCAATGCCGAGGTGCTCGCGCAGTTTCTCGAGGTCGGCCACGAGGGTCCAGGTGGTGTTGACGCCCAGGTCAACGTCGGGCTCGCTCGCGTGCGGGGTGCTGAGACCGCAACCGCGCTGGTCAAATAAGATGATGCGGTACTTCGCCGGGTCAAAAGCCCGACGCTGGTTCGGACCTGACCCGCCGCCCGGGCCACCGTGCAGATAGACCGCCGGCTTGCCGTTTGGGTTGCCGGAGGCTTCCCAGTAGATGGTCTGGTTGTCACCGACATCGAGCATGCCGGTTTCGTAGGGTTCGATCTCGGGATAGAAGGTACGCATGCGACGAGCCTATTCCCCCGATCGGAGGTTGATAGATTTCACAAATCCACCGTTGGGACTAAGCGGTCAGGGCGTGCAACGATAGATCATGGCGCGCACCTCTCTCTCGGACGCCGAGCTCCGGCGCTTCGACCAGGCCCTCAGGGATCAGCGCGCCTTGACGGTGACCGAGCTGAACCGGCTGGCAGAATCGCTCACGAGCGTGCGTGAGGCGCGCAGCGACGGATCGGCCGACGACGAGCACGACCCAGAAGGTCCGACTCTCTCGGGTGAGTGGTCGCGAATTGTCGGTGTCCACGGCGAGTTCAATGAGAAAGTCGCCGCAATCGATCGTTCGCTTGCCCGAATCGCTGACGGGAGTTATGGCACCTGCATCCGATGCGGTAAGCCCATCGGGGCCGCCCGACTGTCCGCCCTGTTGACGGCGGAGCTGTGCATCGACTGCGCCAGACTGATCGAAGGCCGCGGTCGGTGACGAAACCGGCCGGTGACGAAACCGGCCGACGGTCACTGTCCGACGAGGCCCCGTTCGTAGGCCAAGATGACCGCTTGCACCCGGTCTCGAAGGCCGAGTTTGTGCAGGATTCGGCCGACATGGGTCTTCACGGTTGATTCGGAGAGAAAAAACCGCTCGGCCAGTTCCGGGTTGGACAGCCCCTCGGCGATAGCGAGAAAGACCTCCGTTTCCCGCTCGGTGAGCTGCGCGAGGGCCTGGGCTGCGCATCCGTTTTCGGCGTCGGGCTGTGGCAGGTGGGTACCAAAGAGGTCGAGCAGGCGGCGGGTCACCCGTGGTGAAACGGATGCCTCCCCCGAGACGACCGTGCGAATGGCACTGATCAGCTCCCGCGGTTCGGAGTTTTTCAGCAGGAAGCCGCTCGCGCCGGCGCGCAGACCGCCGAAGGCGTACTCGTCGAGGTCGAAGGTGGTGAGAATGATGATGCGGGTGTTCGGGTGGGCCGCCATGATTTGTCGCGTAGCCTCGATGCCGTCGAGCCCCGGCATGCGCACGTCCATCAGAATGACCTGCGGGCGCGCACTCGTGGCGAGCGCGATCGCCTCCACGCCGTCGGCTGCTTCGGCGACGACGCTGAAATCGTCTTCGGCCTCGAGCACCATGCGAAAGCCCACGCGCAGGAGCGCTTGGTCGTCGACGAGCATAATGCGGGTGGGTTCAGGCGGTGGGGTTGATTCCGGTACGGTCATCTGCGCTCCTCGACTAATGGTGACTCGTGCTCGAAGGCCATCGCGGCGTGCACGCGCCATCCGTCGTGGATTCCTGCTCCGGCTTCAAAGTCGCCGCCATAAATGGACACCCGTTCCTGCATGCCGATCAAGCCGCGGCCAAACGCACGCGCGCCCGCCTCCCGGCGTTTCCGACCGTTATCGCTGATGGTGACCTCGATAGTTCCGGGGGCCGAGTGCAACTCCACTACGACCCGTGTGGGTGTATCCGCGTATCGCAGCACGTTGGTGAGCGACTCTTGCACCAGTCGAAAAATCGTCAGCTGCACGCTCGGATTGGCCGGTTCGCGGCCGCTGCGTTCCAAGACGACGGGCAGTCCGGTCGACCGGAAGGATTCGACGAGATCAGCCAGTTGGTCGATTCCCGGCTGCGGCGAACGCGGGGCCGGCTCGATACCGACATCGAGTATGCCGAGCAGACGCCGCATCTCGGTCATCGATCGGCGCCCGGTGCTGGCGATGTCGAGCATCGCCGCACGGGAGCGCTCGACGTTCTTGGGCGCGATGGCATGGGCACCGTCGGCGAGCGCCACCATAACGGACAGGCTGTGGGCGACAACGTCGTGCATTTCGGAAGCGATGCGGTTTCGCTCGGACAGGCGTGAGAATTGAGCTTGCTGGTCGCGTTCACGGGTCAGCTGCGCGGCCAGGTCGACCAACGAGATCACGTAACGTCTGCTGTTTCCCACATTGACGCCAACCAGGGTCGTTGCCAGCATCATGATCCCGATCTGGATGGCCACCGGAATCCACGGTAAATCGGCCGGATTATCGGTCTGCCAGGCGGCCAGACTTGCCAGCAGCGTTGACGCCCCAGACCCGATCCACGCGCTGCGCGCATCGGAGTACACCGCAACCGCGTAGAGCGCGAGGAGCTGGGCGACGAGATTCGCTTCGCCATAGTCGGTGAAGGTGAGCAGGCTGATCCAGGTGATGACCAAAACGAGCCGGGGCATCCGTCGTCGAAAGATCAGGGCGACGGCCAGAACCAGCGCGATGGCAACGTTCAGTACGATATCGCCGAGTGGAGCAGGCTCGACAGCCAGGACGTTGCCCACGAGGGTGAGCCCCATCGGTACCACGTAGATCGCTGCGATCAGCGCGTCGGCCACGTGTGGATGTAGGCTCCAAAACCGCCGCACCACCCCGGATGGAGTAGGCAATGCCACCACTCCCCCCGGCGCGAAGTCGCGCACGGGAAGAGAGGTGTTGGTGCTCATTCTTCGATGGTACGGGTTAGGCGTCCCGTCGTTTGAGCAGCAACGCGGCCATCCCGAGGCTCACTGCCACCCACGCGAGTACGATCAGGAGCGCCTGCCAGGATTCCACCATGGTCGGGGCGATCATCTCGGAGCCGGCCACGGTGAACATGAACGGCATCATGTCGGCAACCCACTCGACGAGTAGGGAAAACAATGCCACAACCGTCGGCAGGAGCAGGATGATGCCCAGCACCGTCGCGATGCCGCCAGCGCTGCTGCGCACGATCGTGCCGATACCAACCGAGAACACCGCGATGAGCGCGAGGAACAGCACGTTGCCGAGCAATGGCATGATCACGTCGACGTCGAACAGGCTTGCAGTGACGTCCTGGGACCCCAGGATGGGGGTGGCTACGAGGAACGAGCCGAGCACACTGAACAGGCCCACCAGGAAGGTGAACCCGAACACCACGATTACCTTGGCCCAGAGCGCGGCCAAACGGTCCGGCACCGCGGTGAGCGTCGATTTGATCATGCCAGTGGAGTATTCGCCGCTGATCGAGAGCACGCCAAGAACAGCGACGATCATTTGGCCAAGGCCCAATCCGGTGGTGGAGACGATGACGAACATCTGCGCGTTATCGACGGCCATGGCGGCACCGGTGGCCGGGTCGAATCCGGCCGTTTCCGGCGACAAGGCGAAGGACATCGCCACGGCGAGCCCCAGCGCGGCCACGACGACGAGGGAAAAGGTCCAGTAGGTGGAGCGCAGGCTCCAGAGCTTGATCGATTCAGACTTGAGCAGGCCGCTGAAGCTGAGCCCGGAGCCGGTTGAAACGAAGGGGACCAAAAAAGCGGATTGCGTTATCTGGTGGGTCTGGGTGCTCATCGAGCGACCTCCGCTTCGGTGGGGGAAGAGGCATCGCCGGTGCGATACTCCACTTCGTTCTGCGTGAGTTTCATATAGGCGTCCTCAAGGGAAGCATTGACCGCCGAGAGCTCGTGCAGGGAGATCTGGGCGGCAGCGGCGCGGTCACCGATCTCGGTCACGGTTAGTCCGCTGATCTCGAGCACGTCCTGCTCGACGTTGGTGATGGTGACATCGTCCTGTGCCAGCAGGGCGGCGAGTGCCGCCGTATGCGGGCTGCGCACGCGAACCGTGTTCTGCGCGGCCGAGGCGATGATATCGGCGACCGAGGCATCCGCTATCACCCGGCCGCGGCCGAGCACGATGATGTGGTCGGCGGTGAGCGCCATCTCGCTCATCAGGTGCGAGGAGAGCAGCACGGTGCGGCCCTCGGCGGCGAGCTGTTTGGTGAGCTTGCGCACCCACTGCACACCCTCGGGGTCGAGGCCGTTGACCGGCTCGTCCAGGATGAGAGTGGCTGGGTCGCCGAGCAACGCGGCGGCGATGCCGAGACGCTGGCCCATGCCGAGCGAGAAACCGCCGACGCGCTTACGGGCGACGGACTCCAGGCCGGTGAGGTTGATGACCTCGTGCACCCGGCTAGTGGGGATGTTATGCGTTGCGGCCATGGCGCGCAGGTGGTTGAACGCACTTCGGCCGGTGTGCACGGCCTTGGCGTCGAGCAACACTCCGACCTCACGCAGCGGCGCCTTGTGCTCGTGGTACGGCTTACCGTTGACGATGACCGATCCGGCGCTGGGTCGGTCCAGGCCCACGATCATGCGCATGGTGGTGGACTTGCCTGCGCCGTTCGGCCCGAGAAACCCGGTGACCTTGCCGGGGTGCACCGTGAAGTCGATCGCGTCGACCGCGGTCTTGCTTCCATAGTGCTTGGTCAGGGACTGTGCCTGGATCACGACTGCCTCATTCCGTTGGTGGATAAGGCCCCGATTCACTGCGTTGAAGCCCCCATACCAAACGGTATGGTTTACCCCCTATGTGGCGCATCAACCGTGGGGATGGTTCTGCGCCACCGGTGTCGTACCTGAGTACGACGCGCCCTGCCCTACCGTTTGACCGACTTTTCGGGTGCGGGAGCGGCCCCCGACGCCCGCCGGTCGGCGTAGTAGTCGCGCGCCTCGTTCTGGCGTTCACGCTCGATACCGCTCGCGATCGTAGCCCGCAGGTGATCTGGCGAATAGCCGAACGCGTCGACGAGATCGAGGGCATGCGGACGGATGCGCGCGATCAGCCGGTCGATGTAGGCCGTTACGGCCTGGGCCCGCTGGGCAGAGAGACGACCGTGAATGAGGTACCAGGCCAAATTCTTCTCGACCAGGCCGAGGCCGAACAGGTCGCGCAGCCAGGTGAGCACCTGCTTGGTGCCGGCATCCGCTGTGGCGTCGAGCGCCCGGGTGAACGACTCCCACTGCAGTAGTTCGCCATGGGCACGTGCTGCTTCGATGAGCTCGTTCTGGTGTGCGTTGAACAGGTCGGCGGCCTGCTTCTTTGGTAGTTTGGTAGCACCGCGCAGCTTGCCGGCGACCTCACCGATCATGCTCTCGACCCGATCGGTGAGCAGCTCGCGCTGCACATCACTCTCGCGGAGGGCGCCGACCGAGCGGGCCGTTGATCCACGGTCGGCAACGGACTGGCCGAGAGTGCGGAGGCCTGTGCCGTGGTAGGCGCGACCAGCGGCGTGCTGCACGACGTAGCGGGCGAGGGCGCCGGCATCCGCTGTGGCGAATTTACGGCTGTAATCGGTGAGCAGACGCTTGGCGACGAGCTGCAGCAGCACGTTATTGTCGCCCTCGAAGGTCGCGAAGATGTCGAGGTCGGCGCGCAGCCCCACGAGGCGGTTCTCGGCCATGAAGCCGGCGCCGCCGCAGGCTTCACGGGCTTCCTGCAGGGTGTCGAGCGCGTGCCAGGTGGAGAGTGGCTTGAGCGCGGCAGCGAGGGTCTCGAGGTCTTGCCGGTCATCGTCGGTGTCGGCCTTGCCGCTGAACACGTCGTCGAACTTCACCAGAAATTCGTCGTGTGCGAAGGTCTGGGCGTACGTCGTGGCAAGGCGCGGAAACAACCGGCGCTGGTGCCGCTGGTAGTCGAGGATGACCTCCTCGTCAGTGTCGCTGCCGGCGGTGAACTGCCGACGCTGGCTTCCATAGGTGATTGCGATGGTCAGGGCCAGAGCGGATGCCGCGGTGGCGGCCCCGTCGAGCGATACACGACCCTGCACCAGTGTGCCCAGCATCGTGAAGAAACGACGCCCGGGGCTTGATATCGGGCTGGAGTAGGTGCCGTCCCGGGCGACGTCGCCGTACCGGTTGAGCAGGTTTTCACGCGGGATACGCACGTCGGTAAAGTGCAGGCGACCATTGTCGATGCCGTTGAGGCCCCCCTTCAAACCGTCGTCCTCACCGCCGACACCGGGCAGAAAGTCCCCGTTTTCATCGCGAATCGGCAAATAAAAGGCGTGCACACCGTGGTTGACGCCCTGGGTGATGAGTTGCGCGAACAAGACGGCGGCGATGCCGTCCTTCGCGGCGTTGCCGAGGTAATCCTTCCAGGCAGCGCGAAACGGGGTGTTGACCACGAACTCGCCGGTGGCGGCGTCGAAGGTCGCGGTGGTCGCGATGCTCGCCACGTCGGAGCCGTGACCGATTTCGGTCATGGCGAACGCGCCCGGCACGCTCAGGTCCATGATGCCGGGAAGGTACTTATCGTGATGCGGCTTGGTGCCGAGGTGCAGCACAGCGGCGCCGAACAGGCCCCACTGAACGCCGCCCTTGATCTGCAGACTCGGGTCGGCAATGACGAGTTCTTCAAAGCCCGCAATGTTTCCACCGTGGTCGTCCTGACCGCCCAGGTGCTTGGGAAAGGCGCGCAGTACGTGGCCGTTGGCTGCGAGTACCTTGAGCTGCTCGAGAACGCGCAGTCGGTGGTCAGCCATGGAGAGGCCCTCGATGCGCTGCATATCGGGGCGCGCGGTCACTTCTCGGGCGGCGAGGCGCACGTCAGCCCAGGTGCCGAGCAGCTGGCGCCCGAGTTGTTCGACGTTGACTGCGGGGGCGGTCGGATCACCGATGGACTTGATGGGTCCCGTGTCGACGCTGGGATCGAGGCTGGGATCGAGGCTCATCGATCGGGTGCTGGAGCGCTGTTTCGTGTCAACCATGGGTGGTCCTAACTGTTCGCGCGAAAGTGATGATCGCAACGTTAGGGCCGCATGGTCGTGGTCGTGAAACGCGCGGTGCGGGGGCAACAACGAGAGCTGCCGCCCTCGGCATCCGTTTTGTAGGTTTACTACAACATGGAGCCGCGCACACCTGCGCTCCCACACAAATAGCGCACCGTTACGATCACGCGGAAGTCGCGACGACCTCGAGCAGGGCTGCGCCGTAGGCTTCGAGTTTCTTAGCACCGATACCGGTGATGCCGTCGAGCGCGGCGAGCGTGGTGGGGCCTGCTGCGGCCACAGCGATGAGGGTAGCGTCACCGAAGACTATGTAGGCGGGAACGCCCTGCTCCTTTGACTCGGCCGAACGCCACACCCGCAGCGCCTCGAACAGGGTCTCCTGGGCCGTGCTGAGGTCGGCGGCCGCGACTTTCGCTGCGCTCGGGCGGCGGGCGGCGCTGGAACGTGCGGGGCGGTCGGGTTCGCGCCGCAGTCGCACATCGCGACTGCCCCCCAGAACTTCGGCGGCGGCATCCGTCAGCACGAGGGTTCCGTATTCTCCGGAGGTAGCGAGCAGCCCTTGGGCCAGCATTTGGCGCACGACGCCACGCCAGGCCTGGTCGCTGAGATCGGCGCCAAGGCCCCAGGTACTTAGTTCGGTATGCCGGTATTGGGTGGCGCGGGGGGTTTCTTTGCCGCGGAGGATGTCAATGAGGTGGCCGGCGCCGAACTTCTGGTTGCGTTCGCGGTGCAGGCGAACGATGGTGGAAAGCAGTTTCTGGGCGGGGATGGTGCCGTCCCAGGCTTCGGGCGGTTCCAGGCAGGTGTCGCAGTTGCCGCAGGGTTCGCTGGTCTGGCCGAAGTAGCGCAGCAGGTTGACGCGGCGGCAGTGCACGGTTTCGCAGAGGGCGAGCATGGCGTCGAGGTGGGCGGAGAGTTTGCGCCGATGGCCGAGGTCGCCCGGCGATTCGTCGATCATGCGACGCTGTTGCACGACGTCTTGCAGGCCGTAGGCGAGCCAGGCCGTGGCCGGGGCGCCGTCGCGGCCGGCTCGACCGGTCTCCTGGTAGTAGCCCTCGACCGATTTGGGCAGGTCGATGTGGGCGACGAAGCGCACGTCGGGCTTGTCGATCCCCATACCGAACGCGATCGTGGCCACGATGACGACGCCCTCTTCGCGAAGGAACCGGGACTGGGTGCTGGCGCGCAGTCCTGCGTCGAGCCCGGCGTGATACGGCAGCGCATTGACGCCGTTCTGACGCAGAAACTCGGCGGTCTGGTCGACCGTCTTGCGGCTGAGCGCGTAGACGATTCCGGCGTCGCCGGGGTGCTCCGTCTTGAGGAAGGACAACAGTTGCTTGCGCACCTCGGCCTTACCGACGATGCGGTACTGAATATTGGGCCGGTCGAAGCTCGCCACGAAATGCTTGGCGTTGCCCATCTGCAGGCGGGTCGTGATTTCCTGGTGCGTGGCGTCCGTCGCGGTGGCGGTGAGGGCGATGCGCGGCACGCCCGGCCAGCGGTCGGCGAGTTCGCTGAGCGCGAGGTAGTCCGGCCGAAAATCGTGTCCCCACTGCGACACGCAGTGGGCCTCGTCGATGGCGAACAGGGCGATGGTACCGCGCTCGAGCAGCTGCTTGGTAGCCTCGTTCGACAGCCGCTCCGGGGCGACGTAGAGCAGGTCGAGGTCACCATTCAGGTAGTCGCGTTCGACCTGGTTGCGAGTCTGCGAATCCTGGCTGGAATTGAGGAACTCGGCGCGCACACCCACGGCAGTGAGGGCATCCACCTGGTCTTGCATCAGGGCGATGAGGGGTGAGACGACGATGCCGGTGCCGGGTCGCACGAGCGCGGGAATTTGGTAACACAGGCTCTTGCCGCCGCCGGTGGGCATGAGCACGACTGCGTCCTTGCCGTCGACGACCTGTGCAATGATCTCGGCCTGGTCGCCGCGAAACGAGTCGTAGCCGAACACGGTGTGCAGGGCTTCGGCTGCGGTGGCGAACTTGCGAGTCGCTGCGCGAACCGGGAAGGCGGACCGGGTGGCCGCTGCCCCCCTGCGTTGGCTCGAAGCGGGTGCCACGGCTGGTTTGGCCGGCTGCCGCCCGACAAACTGGCTGCCAGCGTACTCCCGGTCCGACTCTGGCGGCGGAGCGTCGTAATCGTCGGGGGCATCGGAGTCGCTCGGGCCGTCGAAGTCGCTCGGGCCGTTGAAGTCGCTCGGGCCATCGAAGTCACTGGGTGGTTCAACGTCGTCGGGGTTTCCGGGCAGCTCAGCGTTCCAACTCACCTGCATAACTTTACCCGGCCCCCCTGACACGTTCCCCCGCGCCAATCCGATCCGCGACAGCGGGTAACTGGGTGCTTCGCGGTACCTGAAGCACGCATTTACCCGCTGCCTAGTGGGTCAGCTACGGCGTGTGCGGCGCAGGACGAGCAGGGTCACTGCGCCAGCGAGCAGGACCGCGCCGAAGGCTCCGCCGATCCAGGCGATGGTCGGGAGGGCGCTGTCGCTGGAGGCACTCGATCCGGTGTCCGCGGTGACGTCCGTTGTGGCGGCATCCGCTTCGATCCCGCACGAGGCAGCCGCGGTCGCACCGTCGGCGAGTGACTGGCCCGGGGCTGGCTTCCAGTCGAAAGTGAACTCGTCTGAGATCGAGTGGCCGTCGGTGGAGACCGCCTGCCAGATCACCGTGTATTGCCCGGCCGCACCGAGCTGCGCCGCGGTTTCGATCGTGGCACCGGAGACCGTTGCGCACCCGTCACCGTAGAACAGTGGCGCACTGGCCGGCCCGGTGACGACCATCGCGGCCCCTGAGCCGGATGCGCCGAGATCGAGCAACTGGTCACTCGTGGTGACCGAGAGCACACCGGGCTGCTCGGTCACCACCGCGTCGGCCGCCGGTGAGGAACCGACGACGCTGTTGTGAGCGGATGCCGGGGCCGCGCCCCAGCCCAGGGCCGCTGCAGCTACGACGACCGCGAACACGGCTCGGGCCGCGCGGCGAGTGGCCGAAGCAGTCTGCCGGCGGGTCGACTTCTGGTGCACAGTTCGATGGAGGGGGGCTGTCGCTTCGTCGGGCGTCGTGTTGGCGCGCACGGTGCTAGACCGACTGCTTGCGTTGGGCGGTGGCGGCCGGTGTGGGGGCGGCCGGTGTGGGGGCGGCACCGCGAGGGGTCGTGAACTTCATGATTATCCTTTAGCGTGGGGTGCCCGGCGCCAACCGAACGGGGCCGGAGCGGACCGTGTTATTCGTTCGGTGCGGCGGGGAAAATGGTCTGGTTCGTGGCTGTGTCAGGCAAAGAACGCGCTGGACGGCGGGCCACGATGCCGCATGGCCGATAACACGAGAACCAGATCGCGCGGCGCGAACACCGGCGCCTCGTGCCCGATGCGAAGCGGTGCCGCGACCGGCACGACCAACGGTGCGGGCACGTACAGGGTACGCACGCCCACGCGAACGCTTTCGACGAGGCCCCAGAACGCGCGCTCCCCAGAACGCAGCACCAGAATAGTGATGATGGCGGCTCCGAGGTGGGCGCCCCACATGGTCGCACCGTCATGCGTGATATCAGCGCCCCCGCCCGGCGCGAGCGGGCCGATCAGACCGGGCAGCGCCGCATGCTGGTGGGTACCCGACGCGGCGAGGGCCTCGGCGCCGAGCGTGCCACCGGGTGCGCCGAGTGAAAACAGTCCGTGAAAGATGAGCTGGCTGATCAGCACGGATGCGGCACCACGCCAGAATGACAGGGTACGACCCGAGAGAGCGACGCACACCATGCCGGCGAAGGCGAGCGATACGACGACCGCCAGCAGACCGGGTGCTGAGTCACCACCGAGTGTGTGCGACAGGGCTGCGGCAAAGGTCGAAAGCACGGCAACGATCCAGCCGCGTGCGAAGCGGGCCCAGCGTGTGTGCATGACGGCCCCTCTCCGGTATCGTCCAGGGTGACTTTTTTCGAGCATCCTCTTTCAGAATAACTGACAGACCTTGCAAAAAGACTGGTGGAAGCTAGTGATCGACCACGGTCGGCAAGTCATCGTGGATCGAGCGGGCCGTCGGCATTATTTTTCGGTTCAGTGCGGGGAGGGACAGGCGCGCCCGGTGAAGGCGGGCTGGCGCTTTTGTTGGAACGCGGCGAAACCCTCGCGATAATCGCCCGTGGCGCAGAGCGCCGCCTGGGCGGCGCTCTCGTCGCTCATGCTCTGCCAGAGTCCAAGGCGTTCGTCGCGCAGCGACTGCACGAGCGCCTTGCTCGCAAGAAAAGCCTGAGTGGCGCCGGATGCCGCGCGCGCGGCTGCCTGCTCGGTCGCCGCGTTCAGCTCCGCCGCTGCAAAAACCTGGCTGAACAGGCCGCCGGCGACGGCCTCGGCTCCAGACATAAGGCGTCCGCTGTAGATCAGATCGAGTGTGCGGTGCGCGCCGAGGCGTTCGACGAAGAGGGCGTGTCCACCCGAATCGAGGGTGGCACCGAGGTTGGCGAACGGTGACCCGATCTTGGCGGTATCGGCGACATAGACGACGTCGGTGGCGATGAGCAGGCCGAGGCCCACTCCAAGACACGCGCCGTGGGCGGCCGCGAAGGTCGGTGCCGGAAACCTGCTCATGCGCTGCAGCAGCGGGGTGACCAGATCATCGAGGTAGCCGAGTACGTCATCGGTGCCCGGGTCGACCGCCGCGATATCGCGGCCGGCGCAGAAGGCCCGGCCCACGCCGCTCAGTACGAGTGCGCGCACGCCAGCCCGCTCAGCCTCCTGGTAAGCCGCGTCGAGTTCGACGATTGCGGCCTCATCGAGGGCGTTGAGTTTGTCGGGCGCGTTCAGCACCATGTGGGCGACGTCGTTGTCTATTGAGAGCTCAATCACGGCATCCGCTTTCTACGCTGTTGAATGTCGGGCTGTCAGATGCTGGGCTGTCAGATGCTGGGCTGTCACGTGTCATAGTCGACGACGACGGTGTCGGTGGTCGGATGCGACTGGCAGGTCAGGACATAGCCGCGAGCGAGTTCTTCTGGCTCGAGCGCGTAGTTCTCGGTCATGGTGACGTCGCCGCTGACCAGTTTGGCGCGGCAGGTTCCGCAGACACCTCCGGCGCAGGCGAAGGGAACGTCGGGCCGCACCCGCAGGGCAGCATTCAGAATGCTCTCGTTCGCGTTTACCGGGGTGGTGACCGTGTTGCTCTGGCCGTCGAGTGTGAACTCGATCTGGTAAGTCTTGTCCCCCGTGCCGATGATGACCGGCCGACCGCGGTCACCGTGTGCGGCCGAGGGTTCGCCGGTGGTGAACAGCTCGAAGCGCACGTGGGACCGATCCACGCCGGTACTCTCGAGCGTGTCGCGGCAGAGCTGCACCAATTCGAACGGACCACACAGAAACCACTCATCGACCGTAGCGGGGCGCAGGATCGTGTCGAGCATGCGCCGAAATTTCTCCTCATCGATGCGGCCGGAGAGCAACGAGGATGAGCGCTGCTCGCGAGAGAGCACGTGGTAGAGCGCGAGACGGGCTGGGTAACGGTCCTTGAGCTCGGCAAGTTCGTCGAGGAACATCACGTCGAGCGCGGTGCGGTTGGTGTACACGAGGGTGAACATCGACGTCGGTGAGGCAGCGAGCACGGTGTGCGCGAGCGCCATGAGCGGGGTGATTCCCGAACCAGCGGCCACTCCGACGATGTGCTTATGGCTTCGGCCCTGCAGGGTGGAAACGAAGCTGCCCTGCGGGCTCATCACGTCGAGTGTGTCTCCGGCATGCAGCTCGCTGTTGGCCCAGGTGGAGAACGCGCCGCCAAGGTCGCGTTTGATCGCGACACTGATCTGGCCGGATGTCTCCGGTCGGCAGATCGAATAGCTGCGACGCAGCTCCTTACCGTCAATCGTGGCGCGCAGGGCGAGATGCTGGCCGGGCAGGTAGTTGAACGCGCCCTGCAGTTTGGGGGGGACGAGGAAAGTGACTTCGACGCTGTCGGCCGTGAGCGGGCGCACTTCAGCCACCGTCAGGGTGTGAAAGCGGGCGCGGTGCTTGACCGGCGCCAGAGTCGTGGCAGTCTGCGTGGTGGATTCGAGACGTGTTGCGGCCATTAGAGCACCTTGAAGTAGTCGAACGGCTCGAGGCAGTCTCGGCATTCGTAGAGGGACTTGCAGGAGGTGGAACCGAAGTGCGCGAGCTCGCGGGTGTTGAGTGAAGAGCAGCGCGGGCACTTGACGGCCATTTTCAGACGAATGGGGCCGGCTGGGCCGGAACCACGCACGGTCGCGTGCCCGGTTGGGGCGGCGATGCCGTATTCGCGGAGTTTATTCATACCGATCTCGCTCATCCAGTCGGTGGTCCAGGCCGGGCTGAGTACGAGCCGCACCGACACATTCTCGTAGCCAGCGCTCACAAGCACCGCCAGGACGTCGTCGCGCATGGCGTCCATGGCGGGGCATCCGCTGTAGGTCGGCGTCAGGGTCACCGCGACAGTATCGCGGGTGACCCTGACCGACCGCAGCACACCGAGGTCTTCGATGGTGAGTACCGGAATCTCGGGGTCGACGACCTGCGCGGCGATCGTCCAGGCGGCGAGCGAAGCCGCGTCGATGGGACGCGGGCGCGAGATCGCCTCGTGCGCGGCAGCGGTCACCATGATGCTCCGGGGTGGGCGCGGGTGAGTACCTGCATCTCGGCGAGGAGAAAGGCGAGGTGTTCGGAATGTTTCCCGATGCGGCCTCCGCCCGAGGCGACGAATCCGCTGGGGAGTTCGACTTCGACTTCGGCGAACACCGGTGCGATGGCGGCGTCGAAAGCGGGGCGCAGGCTCGACGGGCGCACCGCGATTCCTTCGAGGCGGTCGATGAGTGGTTCGTCCCGGAAGATCTCGTCGACGTAGGGCCACAGGTCGGACAGGGCGGTGATCATTCGGCGACGCGATTCGTCGGTGCCCTGCGCCAGGCGCAGCACCCACTGGGTCGCGTGGTCGCGGTGGTAGTCGACCTCTTTCACTGCCTTGGCGGCGATCGCGGCAAGCGTTTCATCAGCGGATGCCCGCAGCCGGCTGTACAGCTCGAACAAGTAGTGGGACACGACGAACTGGCGTGCGATCGTGTGTGCGAAGTCACCGTTGGGCTGCTCGACGATGTGCAGCGACCGAAAATCGGGCTCGGTACGCCAGTAGGCGAGGTCATCTTCGGTACGGTTCGTCGCCGTTCCGGCGTAGTGCAGCAGGGACCGGGCGTGGCCGATCAGGTCGAGGGCGACGTTGCCGAGGGCGACGTCTTCTTCAAGCTCGGGTGCGCGGGAGATCCAGGCGCCAAGCTGCTGGGCCAGGACCAGCGCGTCATCGCCGAGCCACAGGGCGTACTCCGCGATGTCGGGTGTCGCGTTCGACGTGCCCTCGATGAGTTCAGCGTCGAGGGTGGTGACAGCGACGGCGACGTGACCGTGGTCGTCGGCATCCGCTCCGGCGCTGTCAATGTTCACAGTGTCGTCGTTCATAGGTGCTTCACGCCTTCACTCTTGGAGTAGTAGCTCGCGTGGCGGTAGTTCTTGCCGGCGGATGATTCGAAGAAGGCGCCCTTGGCGTCTGGATCACTCGTGGTGATGGCGGCGGCGGGAACGACCCAGACCGAGACGCCCTCATTGCGGCGGGTGTACAGGTCACGGGCATTGCGCACGGCGAGGGTTTCGTCGGGAGCGTGCAGGGAGCCAACGTGTACGTGGCTGAGGCCGCGGTTGGAGCGAACGAAGACCTCCCAGAGGGGCCAGATTTCAGCAGCGGAATCGCCGGGAGTGGTCATTTGGATGCCATTTCTTCGGTTCGTGCAAACTGTTTGCGGGCGGTTTGTTTAATGGCATAGGCTGCGGCGGCTTCGCGCACCCACGCGCCGTCATCGTGGGCGTCGCGTCGACGCTGTAGACGCTGGGCGTTGTTCGGGCCGCGACCGGCGAGCACCTCGTGAAACTCGGTCCAGTCGATCTCACCAAGATCCCACTGCTGGGTTTGCTCGTTGAAGTGCAGGTCGGGGTCGGGCAGGGTGACGCCGAGCACGGCCGCCTGGGGAACGAGCATGTTCACGAAGCGCTGGCGCAGTTCGTCATTGGAGTGACGCTTGATCTTCCACGCCATGGACTGCGCGGAGTTGGGCGAGTCATCGTCGGGCGGCCCGAACATCATGAGCGCGGGCCAGTACCACCGGTTGACCGACTCCTGGGCCATCTGGCGCTGCTCCTGGGTACCGGCCATAAGTTCAAGCAGAATTTCGAAGCCCTGACGCTGGTGGAAAGATTCTTCCTTGCAGATGCGCACCATCGCACGACCGTAGGGACCATACGAGGCACGGCAGAGGGGCACTTGGTTGCAGATAGCGGCACCGTCGACCAGCCATCCGATCGAGCCCATGTCTGCCCAGGTCGGCGTCGGGTAATTGAAGATCGACGAGTAACGCGCCTTGCCGGCGATGAGGGCATCCGTCATGTCATCGCGGGTGGCGCCGAGGGTCTGCGCGGCGGAATAGAGGTAGAGGCCGTGGCCGGCTTCGTCTTGCACCTTGGCCATGAGAATGGCTTTGCGCTTGAGGCTCGGGGCGCGAGTGATCCAGTTCGACTCGGGCTGCATGCCGATGATCTCCGAGTGTGCGTGCTGCGAGATCTGGCGCACGAGTGACTTACGGTACCCCTCAGGCATCCAATCGCGCGGTTCGATGCGCGAGTCGGCTTCGATCAAGTCGTTGAACTGCTGCTCTTCGACGCTGATATCGGCGGTTGCGCTCGTATCGGGCGTGATGGTGCTTGTCATCATCGGCTCCTGGTCTGCGTTGACTGCGGTGATCGTGGTTGGTTTCGTGCACAAGCGGACGGCGCTAAAGTGGCGCACGCTGGCAATGTCGGGCACGGATGCGCGATTTATTACCGACCGATCGTTCAGTTAGTATATAGTCACATTATCGGCCGGGCAACCCCGACCGAAACGGCCACTCAACGAGGAGAACCGAATGACGGAATCGCGCTCTGTCGGCAGCCAGGCGATGATGAAGCGCGACCGGGCATCCGCTTCTCTGGGAATGATCGTGCACCAAAACGAACCCGGCTACTCGGTGGTATCCATGGTCGTACGTGACGACATGCTCAATGGGTTTGATGTGACCCACGGCGGTTTCGTGTTCGCCCTCGCCGACACGGCGTTCGCCATTGCCTGCAATGATTCGCACCACGTCACGTTGGCCGCTGGTGCTGACATCACATTTCTGGCGCCGACCACGAGCGGCCAGAATCTCACCGCGACCGCACTGCTGCGCGTGAAGAGCGGCCGCAGCGGCATCTATGACGTCCGGATCACCGTGGACAACGACGTGACCATCGCCGAATTTCGCGGTCACAGCCGCACCACCAACTTGCCCGTTCCCGACAGCAGTCACCTCTAACCCTTCCGGAAGGCACCATGTCAACGCTGACTAAGACCCGTCTGCACGCACCGGCACTCGACGAACTCGACGCGGCCGAGCGGATGTCCCAGGGCGAAATCCGCGCGCTGCAACTGATTCGGTTACAGAACACCGTGCGGCACGCCTACGAGAATGTGCCCCTCTATACGCGCAAATTTGATGCTGCCGGTGTGCACCCCGGCGACATTCGCAGCTTGGAAGATATCTCGCTCTTGCCCTTCACCACCAAAGACGACCTGCGGATCTCCTACCCCTTCGGCATGTTCGCGGTACCGATGGACCGGGTCGCGCGCATTCACACATCGTCAGGGACAACCGGCCTGCCGACCGTGGTCGGGTACACCAAGAACGACCTCGCTATGTGGGCTGGTCTGGTAGCCCGCAGCCTGCGTGCGTCTGGCGTGCGCCCGGGAATGAAGGTGCACAACGCCTACGGCTACGGTTTGTTCACGGGCGGGCTCGGCGCCCATGCCGGCATTGAAGCGCTGGGCGCTTGCGTCATTCCTATGTCGGGCGGCCAGACCAACAAGCAGGTCCAGATGATCACCGACTTCGAGCCCGACGTCATCCTGTCAACGCCCAGCTACCTACTCACGATCACCGACGCCATGGTTGCTGCCGGTCTTGATCCACGCCGCTCGAGCCTGAAGGCCGGCGTGCTCGGTGCAGAGCCGTGGACCAATCAAATGCGTCTGGAACTTGAGGACCGCCTCGATTTCGATGCGCTCGACATCTATGGCCTCAGCGAGGTCATGGGGCCTGGTGTCGGCAATGAGTGCATCGAGTCCAAGGACGGCCCACACCTTTGGGAAGATCACTTTCTGCCCGAGATCATCAATGGTGACACCGGACACAGCCTGCCCGATGGAGAAACCGGCGAGCTCGTCTTCACGTCGCTGACCAAGGAGGCCTTTCCGGTCATCCGCTACCGCACCCGCGACCTGACTCGATTACTGCCCGGCACCGCGCGGCCGGGAATGCGCCGGATGGAAAAGATCACCGGCCGCAACGACGACATGATCATTCTGCGCGGGGTAAACCTGTTCCCGACCCAGATCGAGGAGATCGTTCTCGGAATCGAGCACCTCTCCCCGCACTTCGTACTCGAGTTGACGCGACCGTCGCGCATGGACGAGCTCACCGTACGCATCGAACGACACGAGCATGCCAATGATGCCTCATCCGCCATTGCGCGTGCGTTGCTCATTGCCCTGATCAAGGATCGGATCGGATCGAGCGTGAACGTGCTTATAGTCGAACCCGGCACCCTGCCGCGCAGTGCCGGAAAGCACAAACGCGTCTACGATCTGCGCTAGCCGGACATGGTCGGTACGCCTGCGTGAGAGACTCAAGTCCTATGCCTGACGTACACCCACCTAAACGCGGCCGCCCCGGCTATGACCAGCGCGCCATTCTTGAGATCGCCGTGACCGCGTTCAACGAATTCGGTTACGACGCGACCTCGATGGGAGTGCTCGCGACGCGGCTGGCCCTGTCGAAGGCTGCTATCTATCACCACTTCACCTCCAAGGACGAAGTGCTCCAGCTTGCCCTCGATGAAGCCCTCAACGGTCTCGAGGGCGTGCTGCTCGAGTCTGGCGCGCTGACCGGTAGTGCGATTGACCGCCTGGCCTACGTGCTTCGGGGGGCCGTGCGCATTTTGACATCTCGGCTACCGTATGTCACCCTCCTGCTGCGTGTGCGTGGTAACACGGAAGTCGAGCGCTTGGCGCTCACCCGTCGCCGCGCCTTTGACCGAGCGGTCTCTGCCCTGGTCATCGAAGCCCGTGATGAGGGCTCATTGCGCAGCGACATCGACCCGCGCGTCGTCACGCGCCTGCTCTTCGGCATGGTCAATTCGATCGCCGAGTGGTATCGCCCCGAGGGCCCCGAAGACGCCGGTCACCTCGCGGACGACGTGCTTGCCGTAGCCCTGGACGGCCTCCGCCGCCGCTAGTACCTGAACGAGAAGAGGCCACGCACAGTGTGCGTGGCCTCTTCTGTTCGGTTAACGCATAACAACCACCCGGGGTGGTTGTTAACGCAGAAAAGTCATCCCGTGAGGGATGGCTTTTCTGGTGTTTCTAAGTTAAGTCCGGCGGTGTCCTACTCTCCCACAGGGTCCCCCCTGCAGTACCATCGGCGCTGAGAGTCTTAGCTTCCGGGTTCGGAATGTGACCGGGCGTTTCCCTCTC
>NZ_SOGT01000019.1:0-83311 GCF_004403345.1 Cryobacterium lyxosi | reverse complement strand
GTGAACAGCTGCGAGGCGATCACGAGGGAGAACACGTTGTAGATGGTGTCGTACTGGGTCTGGGTTAGGGAGTCAGGTATCAAGATGTCCTCTACTGTCCACGAGCATTTGCCGAAATGACGGCGATTGAGTCGAAATATAGCTAACCGAGTTATGTACCAAAACATACTCCGGCCGACAAGATTTTGCCAGTAAATTCGAGACCGATTCCGGGAAAGCCTGATCAGTTTCGGCTTTTTCGCTAGGCTACTTTTGTAAATCACCCGATCCGCACCATTGCACGAGATCGAGTGCAAAGGAGTCGGATGATTCATGAAGTGGACGCTGACCTCGTGATACTGGGCGCGGGTTTGGCCGGGCTCTCTTTGGCGGCCCGGTTAGCTCGGAAGCGTTCCGGCCCGCGCGTCGTGCTGCTGGAACCTCGCACGGCCTATCGAGACGATCGCAGCTGGTGTTTTTGGCGACCGGAACAGCATGATCTGTCACATTTGGTCTCGCGACGTTGGAAAACATGGACTTTTTCCGATGCGGCGGGCTTGACCGTTCGGCACCAGGTGCCCGGGCTGGCGTACCAGTACGTTCGGGGCAGCGATTTCTACGTAAGCGCGCAGGCCGACATTGCCGAGTCGCCGCGCGTCGAGCTTTGCCTCGGGGTGCGTGCCGGCACGGTTACGGCGGTTTCGGGCGGTGTTCGGGTGGAGTCCAGCGCGGGCACGCTGTTGGCGCGTCAGGTGATTGATACCCGGCCCCGCGCTGCGGCAACGATGCTGTACCAGAGCTTCGTGGGACTCGAACTGGAACGTGACTGTCCGCTGCCGTTCGACCCTGGCGAGGTGACGCTGATGGGGTCCCTCGCGTCCGACGCCGAGGGCTTGGGTTTTGTGTATGCCTTGCCGCTGGGACCGAACCGCGCGATCGTGGAATGGACGCGGTTCGGCACGGCGCCGATCGACCGGGACCGCTTGGTCCTAGAGCTGGATCGGGTGCTAAACGGGCTCGGCTTGGCTGACGCCCACCGGGTACGAAGCGAGGGCGGCGTGCTGGCCATGGGACTGGGCCGCCAGGCCGCGCCGCCAATCACCGGCGTGGTGCATGCTGGCAACGCCGGCGGTGCGCTGCGAGCTGCTTCGGGCTACGGGTTCTTACGCATTGCACGTTGGGCCCAGCTGTGCACGGAACGGCTTCTCGCGGGGCGGGAAGCCGTGGGACATCCGGAAGAACCGCGACTGCGACGCACCTTCGATCGCATTTTTCTGCAGGCTGTTCGGGCGCACCCGGAACGCACCGCAGAGTATTTTCTCGCCCTCGCCCGCGGTGTTCCCCCGGCCGCACTGGTGCGTTTCCTCAGTGATGGTGCGCGGGCCGCAGACTACGCGCGCATCATCTCCAGCCTGCCGTGGAGCCCCTTCATCGCCCAGCTGGCCGCGCCCACCGTGTTCAGCCCTGCACCGGCCGTGCCGGTCGCCGCGGACGTCACCGCAACGCCAAGCACGAGCACGAGCGAGCAGGGATGACCGGCCAAACAGCTCCGTCTCAAACGGGGTCCGCCCGCGTCAGGCCGCTGTGGCGCCGGGTGCCCGTCGAGACGGTGGTGTTCGCCAGCCTCGCCTTGGTCACCTTGGTCGTGCTCGGGTTGGGCCTGCCACTGCCCTCGCCCACGATTCAGGTCGTGCTCCTCGGGGTGCTGGTCGGGATCCTGGGCCTGCCCCACGGCGCCCTCGATCCGCTGATCGCACGCCGTGTCGGACTGTGGCGCACCCCACTGGGTTTCGCCGGATTCAACCTGGCGTACATTCTCGTTGTGATCGGCGTTGTGTTGCTTTGGCTGATCGCTCCGGTGGCGAGCCTGGTCACGTTCCTGCTCGTGTCTGCTGTGCACTTTGGGTCCGATTGGAATGCCGACCGGGCGGTTTGGCTGCGGTTTCTCGCCGGCTTCGGACTGCTCACTGTCCCGGCGCTGTCACATCCCGCGCAGGTGAGTGCCGCTTACGTGGTGCTGGCCGGAGACGGAGGCGCGATAGTGGCCAACGTGCAAGAGTGGCTTGGGCCGCTCGCCCTGGCCAGCTTGCTGATCGCAGCCCTGGTTGCCCTGCGAAGTCGGGCGCACGAAAGCATTGAAATTCTGCTCGCGACCATGCTCGCGCTCGCAACAGATCCGCTCGTCTTCTTTCTGCTGTATTTCTGCGCGCTGCACAGCTTTCGGCACCTGAAGGCGGGGTTCCGCGCCGAACGTGGTGGTGGACGGTCGTCGGCCCTGATGGTGATGGTTTACACCGTGGTGCCCATCATTGTAGTGAGCGCAGTGCTGGTCTGGCTCGGCCCCGACGGCGCCCTGAGCGAGCAGATTCTGCAGGTCGTGTTCATCGGTTTGGCGGGACTAACCGTGCCGCACATGATCGTCGTCACTCAGGAAAACCGTCACCGGCGGGGTTTTGCGTATCAGGATCAGAGGGCGTGTTGAAGGAGATGTCCCATGCGATCACGTTTGGTGCGTAGATATTCGGAGTTGGCCGGATGGACACCTGCTGTAAGTGATACGCGCTCGAGGACGGTGATCCCGTGCGCGGTGAGCTGGTCGACCTTGTCCGGGTTGTTGGTGAGGAGGCGCACCGCCTGAAGCCGGAGGTTGTGGAGGATCGCAGCCGCGGCAGAATAATCACGGCCATCCGCGGGGAGGCCGAGCGCGAGGTTCGCATCGAGCGTGTCTAAGCCGGCTTCTTGCAGCCGGTAGGCCTTGAGTTTGTTGACGAGTCCGATGCCGCGGCCCTCGTGGCCACGCATGTAGATCACGACACCGCCGTACTGATTGATTGTGTTGAGGGCGGAGTCAAGTTGGGGGCCGCATTCACATTTCTGAGATTCGAAGACCTCACCTGTCAGACATTCGGAGTGCACACGAATGAGGCAGCCATCGGTTGGCGTGCCGGACACGACGGCGAGATGTTCACTGCCGGTGATGAGGTCGCGGTAGGCGCGGAACTGGAAAGTGCCGTGCTTGGTCGGGACGGTCGTTTCGACTTCAAACGTGACACCAGACATCTCGATGGCACGAATGGTGCCGACACCGACTCCCTCCGCCGAGAGTGCCGCGGTGGGTGCCCCCGAAGGGGTGATACTGAAACATGTTTCAGCCATGATCACAGCGATTCCAGTGGCACATCGGCATCCGTGAGCCTGGCGCGATCGACCTGGTTGCCGCGCCGGATGATGCCTTGCACGGCTTCGTTGACATCCCAGACATTCACGTTCATTCCCGCCACAACTTTTTCACCCGCGACCCAGAAGGCAATGAATTCGCGGCCGGCCCGGTCGCCTCGGTACACCACGTCAGCTCCCCGCGTCAGGGGCCCGAACCCGGAGTATTCCATTCCGACGTCGAACTGGTCGGTGTAGAAGTAGGGGATGTCGTCGAAGGACACCTTCTGGCCGAGCATCGACCGGGCCGCCGCCTTTCCACCATTCAAGGCATTGGCCCAGTGTTCGCTGCGCAGTCGCAACTTCGCCACGGGATGGTAGGCATTGGCAACGTCACCCGCTGCGTAGATTGCCGGGTCGCTCGTGCGAAGGGACGCATCGACGGAGACACCGTTATCGATCGTCAGCCCCGCCGAGTCGGCCAGCTCAATGTTGGGCGTGGCACCAATGCCGACCAAGATGAGGTCCGCGGGAATGACCTCTCCGCTGGTGAGTTTCACAGCGGTAGCTCGGCCGTCCTGTCCGAGAACACTGTCAACGGACACCGAACGTCGCAGAATGACGCCATTTTGTTCGTGGAGATCGGCGAACATTTGGCCGAGCTCGTCGCCGAGCGCGTTCGCCAAAGGGATCGGGTCGCGTTCAAGAATTGTCACGTCGTTTCCTAGGGTGCGTGCCGTCGCGGCTACCTCCATGCCGATCCAGCCCGAGCCGATCAAGATGAGGCGCAGGCTTCCGCCCGCAAGCAAAGGGCGCAGCGTGTCGGAGTCATCGAGGGTACGCAGGTAGCGCACCCCGTCGAGGTCTGCCCCGGGAATCGACAGGCGGCGAGATGACGAGCCAGTGGCTAGTAACAGCTTGTTGTACGCGATGGCCTCACCGGCGGCGGTATGAATGAGCTGGCGGGGGGCATCGATGCGGGCAACAGAAGTGCCGAGGAGTAAGTCCACGTCATGTTCCGCGTACCAGTCCTTTGGATCAACGTAGACAGAGTCGCGGTCACTGGATCCGCTGAGGTAGTCCTTCGAGAGCGGGGGGCGGATATAGGGCCGGTGCGCTTCGGCGCCGATCAGTTGGATCGGCCCGGTGAAGCCCTCTTCGCGCAGCGTCCTGGCAGCGGACGCACCAGCGAGCCCTGCTCCGACGATGACATAACTCTGAGAATCCGGCATGTTTCCTCTTTACTGGTCTGCTGGCGAGCTTCGTAGCCCAACTTTAGGAGCCTTCCGTTTATTTTGTCAAGATACTTTGTTTTAGAGTTACGATCATCACTATGAACGAACAGTCACGGTCGGACGACATCTCCGCTATAGCGTCGCTCAGCGATCCACTACGTCGCGCTTTGTTCGATCTTGTCTCTAAAAGCGCCACGCCGATGGGCCGTGATGAGGCGGCCGAGGCGCTGGGCGTTCCGCGCGGGACGGTGGCGTTTCACTTGGAGAGACTTGCTCGATGCGGGCTGTTGGACACTGGATTCCAGCGCCGCACCGGCCGAACTGGTCCTGGCGCTGGACGGCCTGCCAAGCTCTACCGTCGTGCGGCCAACGAGATCATCGTGTCCGTTCCGGGCCGACACTACGCTCTGGCCGGCGAGCTGTTGATTTCTGCCATCGAGCAATCTGATCGCACAGGGGAGCCCGCCCGGGAGTCGCTCGCTCGCGTGTCCGAAGAACACGGTCGTGCATTGGGCACGAGTGCCGGCTCATTGGACGCGGTGCTGCAGTCAACCGGATATGAGCCTTTGGATGATGGCGATGGCGGACTGCTTCTTCACAACTGCCCATTCCACCAGCTGGCGCAGAGTCACACCGAGACCATCTGCGCGGCCAACCTGGCCCTACTGGAAGGGGTCGCGGAAGGTGCGGGTGAGCGCGCCCGCAAGGTGCAATTTGCACCGAAAGACGGATACTGTTGCGTGCGTATCGCCCGGAATACCGAGTAGGCGGAAGGCCCCCGGCGCACACCCCGGAGCGTTCACCGACGTAGCCCGCATCATCGGCCAGGCGTTCACTTTATGCAAATACTGGCGGCGGTACTGATTCGTTGAAGGAGATCCGCGAGCACGGTCTGCTCCTCATCGCTGAGCGCGGCGGTGATGGCAAGCTCGGTTTTGAGGTGATTGGGCAATGCCGTCTCGATGAGATCTCTGCCCGCATCGGTGAGTGCGACGAGCTTACCGCGACCGTCGCCGGGGTTTGCCTGGCGCGTGACAAGCCCGCGATTCTCCAGCTTGTTTAGTCGCTGGGTCACTGTTCCATGATTCGGTCAACGTGGTCCGGCATGACGCCACAGCTTGCGGCAAGCACCACGGCTTTCCTTGGCTTACTCAGCCCCGTCGTGGCCATCCTCCTCGGCTGGGTAATCGCCGGCGAAAACCTCACCCCAATGCAGATAGCCGGGATCGTCATCGTCATCGTCATCGTCATCGTGCTCAGCTCAATCTCCGCCGCCATCATTTCCAGGCACGCAAAACCCTCGTGCTGCGGTGATGCTGATCTCTGTTCCCAGCAGATCCACATTTGACGAGGCCCACCGTTCGAGAGGTCCGTGGGAGCGCAGACTAATGTGCGACGTCACTCGTTTGGTGAGCCGTCCCGGGACCGGCCGCCCAGTACTCAGGCTGCGAGCTTTTTGAGGTACCGCGCCAGGGCTTGTGGAGCCGAACGAAGCGCCTCGGCCTCAACGACCGCGTTGTAGTTCGTATTGGTGTTCACATCGTAGGTGAGCACACGGCCGTCTTCGGCTTCGATGAACTCGATACCGCACACTTCCAACCCGTTCCGGCGCGCGAACTCGAGATATTTCTCGATAATCGAGTGGTCGAAGTCTTCGCGCAGGCTGAACAGCTGCTGACCGGCTACGGGCGCGATGGTGGCGCCGGGAGGCATGATCAGTTCGCGCGTGATCGGGTCGATGGCGCAGGCATCCGCTGGGCACAGCTGGAAGCCGCCGCGCGCGGTGTCGGCTTTGACGGCGTAGATGAACTCGCCGCCGACGATCTCGGCCCGGGTGATGAACGGTTCCGCAGCCTGGATGTATTCCTGAATCAGTGTGATGCCATCTTGCGGCTCCTCGAACTCGTCGGAAGCAACGTACTCGGCGAGCTCTTCGTGGCTCGTGAACTTGCGCACGCCCAGACCCTTGCCGCCCTGATTATGCTTAGTCATGAACGGGGTGGGAAAGTTGCGTGCGGCGGCGAGAATTTGCTCGCGGCCCACCGCCGCCACGGTGCGCGGGGTGTCGATGCCAGCGGCTTTGAGCGCGACCAGCTGCTCGACCTTACTCATCTCAAGCTCAAGCACACGTCGGCCGTTCACCGTGCGGCGGCCGTGGGCCTCGAGCCAAGCCAATACGGCGCGGGCGTAATCCTTCGACTTTCCATGGTCACGCGTGTGAGCGGATGCGCTGATGCGCGACCAGAAGATTCCCTCCGGTGGCACCGAATCCAGGTCGAGAACGCCGTCGGTGAGCAGCCATTCCTTCACCTCCATGCCCTCTGCTTCAAAGGCCCGGGCGAACGGTGGAAACCATTCGGGGTTCTCGTGCAGGGCATAGATCGTTGGCTGGCTAACAGTCATGAAAATCCTTTCGGGTTGCACTGAACTTAAGGAGGCCCCGGCGCGGGGTATTCCTTGGGCCTGACGTCGTCACTACTGCGGGATCATGATGCCGTTGCCCGGGCCCATCGGCAGGTCGAAAAAGAAGAAGACACTCAGCACGGCTACCCACGCGAGCCAGAACGTGACTGCGAAGGGCAGCATGCGGGCGATTATGGTGCCGAGCCCCGCCTGTGGCTCGTATTTGCGCAGCATCGTGAGGAGCACGATCATGTACGGATTGAGGGGGGTGAGTACCTGGGTGGCCGAATCTCCGACCCGGAAAGCACCCTGGATGAACGCGGGTTCATAGCCAAGTAATACGAACAGCGGTACGAACACGGCGGCCATCAGCGTCCACATGGCCGAACCGGAAATGATGAAAAGGTTCAGCAGTGAGGCGAGGAGCACGAAGGCAACGACGGCCGAAAATCCGGTGAGGCCGATGGACTCAAGGCCCCCGGCTCCGGCAACGGCCAGCCAGCTTCCGATTCCGGAGAAATTGAACAGGGCGACGAACTGGCCGAGGATGAACGCGAGCACGAGGAATCCGCTCATGTCCTTGATGGCGTGCCCCATCACGCGGGGTACGTCACTGCCCGTCGCGATGGTTCCGGTGATCTTGCCGTACACCAGCCCCGGAATGACGAACGTGGCGAAAACGATGAACACGATCGAACTCAACAGGGGCGAGCGAGGCAGGAACCCGCCGTCTTCGTTTCGCCACGGGGATTCCGGAAGGAGCACGCCGACGAGGATCACTCCGGCGACGACGACGCCCGCCACGAATGCCCAGAACAGGCCACGATTCTCGGTGTCCGTGAGCCGTGTGTTCATCGCGGCGGGACCCGACACGTCGTCGTTGTCGATGATCTCCTCGCGCGCGATCCCTTGGCGGCCTAGACGCGGTTCGAGGATTTTGTCGATCATGAAGCCGGCCAGGGCGATGAGTACGAGCGCGGAGACCACATTGAAGAAGTAGTTCGAAACCGGGGTCACAACGGAACCGGCATTGGGTAGGTTCTGGGTGACCGACGTGGTGATTCCGGCGAATAGGGCGTCGAGGCTTGTCACGAACAGTGAGGTCGAGTAGCCGGCACCCACGGCGGCAAACCCGCCGAGCAGCCCGGCGACGGGATGCCGGCCGGCGGCCTTGAACACCAGGGCTGCGAGCGGGGGGATCACCACGAATGCCGCATCCGACATGATCGACCCCACGACCCCCACGAACGCCACGGCGTAGGGCAGCGACCAGCGCGGCGCCGAACCGAAAGCCTTACGGATCAGCGCGGCGAGCAGGCCGGACTTCTCGGCAACACCGACCGCGAGCAGGATGGGCAGCACCGTCGCCAGCGGCGGGAAGCCCACGTAGTTGACCCCAATGTTCTGGGTGAACCACGTGAGCCCCTCGGCGGTGAAGAAGCCTTTGATCACTGTGATCTCGTCGGTCCCGGGCAGCTGCACCGTGACGTTGGCCCAGGCCATGGCAGTCGACGCCACCGCAGTGATTGCGAACAGCAAGAGGAAGAGCATGAACGGGTCGGGCAGCTTGTTGCCGACGCGTTCGATTCCACCGAGGACACGGTCGATCAGAACGGTACGCCGAGTGAGGGTCTGTGCTGAAGACATGGGGACTACCTTGCGTCGGATGGAACAAAACGATCGGTGTAAAGGAGTTAGACAGTGGCCGGTGAGGCGTCAGTCGAAGAAGTGCGGCACATCGATGGCGCCGCCCTGCTCCGCGAACTCGGTGGCCACGCTGCGGCGCAATTCGGCGTCGCAGAGAAAATCCAGGGCGGTGAGGGCGAGGCCGCAGGCGCCGTCGATGGCGCCCGACTCTGCGGCATCCGTTGCGGCGGCCGCCGCGAATTCGCGGGTGTGCAGGGCAACGTCGGATGCCGCAATCTTGATCAGTGGGTGGATACCGGGGATGCGATGGCTCACGTTGCCGAAGTCGGTGGACGCTGCGATGGTTTCCGACACCACGCCAAGGGGGAGCGGTTGGCGCCCGCGGCGCTGCTGGGCGGCGACCCAACGACCGGTGAGTGCGCTGTTCGTGCGCACGGGGAGTGAGGGGGCGTGCTCGTCCCAGTCGATCTCAACACTCGTTCCCGTCATCACTGCCGCGCCGCGCGCGATGTCATCCAGTCGCACGCTGAGGTCTTTGAGCGTGTCCGCGAACTTGGAACGGGCGTAGAGCTTGAGTACTGCGCGCTCGGGAATGATGCTCGGCCGTGTTCCCCCTTCACTGATTACAGCGTGCACGCGATCCACCGGCGGCAGCTGTTGGCGCAGCAGGCCAACGGCCTGGTACGCCAGGGTTGCGGCGTCGAGCGCGTTGCGACCCATAAAAGGTTGAGCGGATGCGTGCGCCGCGACGCCCGTGAACGTCACGGTGAGCACGCGCCGACCGAGCCACACCTGGTCGGCGAGGTCGTAGCCGTACGGGTGCACCATGATTGCGGCGTCGATGCCATCGAAGGCGCCATGCCTGGCCATTACTTCTTTGCCGGAAAAGCCTTCCTCGGCGGGAGTGCCGAGGAAGACCACCCGGCCTCTGAATGCGTTGGGATTCTCCTTGAGAGTGTTGGCCAGTGCGAGGAAAGCGCCGACTCCGGTAGCGGCGATCACGTTGTGCCCGCAGCCGTGCCCGACGTCGGGCAAGGCGTCATACTCGCTGAGAATCGCGATGGCCGGGCCGTCGCCTGAGCCGATCTCGGCGCGGATCGCCGTGTCGAGTCCGTGCACGCCGAGCTGCGCGTCTATCCCATAGCGACCGAGCAGCTCCACCAGATAGGCGGCGCTTCGATGCTCGGTGAAGGCGATCTCCGGGTCGGCGTGCAGGGTGTGAACGACGTCGTTCAGGTCTGGGGCGAGCGCCTCTACCTGGCTTTCGACCGCGCTTACGAGTTCGTCCGGGGCCCCGGAGAAAGGCGACGGTACCGACTCATAGGTCTGGATCCTGCGGGCGGTTTCGGCCTGAAGCTTCTGCAGATACGTGGTGCTCGGCACTGTGGACTGGCTCATATATCCACCCTAGACAGGGAGACTACCCGGTGTCGCCGTGCTGACCTCTGCCGTCATCTTCAAGACCTGTGCGAGTGGCATGACCAAGGACGAGCCCGATCATGCCAGCGCCTGCTCCCCTGAGCCCCTGGAAACCTCGGCGATCCGCTTGATCGCGGCGAGGGTTTTGGGGATGCCGTCGAGGGCTTGCTGGGTGCGGTCGGTGATCTGCGCATGGGCGTCTTCGCCGAACTTCTCCTCGAACATCGCGATCCCGTCCGGCAAAAACTCCCACGACTCCGTGAGCATGGTCCCGGTCCCGTTCTCTGTGGCGGTGAAGCTGAAGCCCCAGCGGGCGAAGCTGCCGCCCACCACCCAGGCGAACTCGTGCCCGCGCTCTGCCGCCACCACCTCAGACCGGGTCTGCCAGGTCCGGTGCGGGAGCTCGTTGCGCCCGGTGAACCAGGCACCGACCCGACCGGCCTCGGCCTCGTCGTCCCACCAGCACGATGTACAGACCGGGCTCCACTCGCCGGTGCGGGTGATGTCGGAGAGCAGGTCGTAGAGAGACGTAGCTGATGCCTCGACGATGACCGACTCCTGGTGGCTGAGGATGCGTGTCTCACTCATGCGTTTACCCTAACGAACGGGGTCACTTCTTCTGCCGCCGACTGCCGCCGTGCCAGTCCTCCTGCTTTCCGGCCGTGTCCGTGTCGACTCCGAACGCGGCCAGCTGGGGCTGCTCGCGCAGGCTGCGTTTGAGCTCGGCAAAACCCGGGAAGCGTGCCAGAGCGACCACGTGGTCCCATAACTCGACCGCGACGTCCTCGTGGGGCAGCCGGCTGATTACCGGCCCGAAGAAGGCAACACCGGTGGGCGGCTCGAAGTGGATGATGGGCGTGCCCACGTCTTTTCCCGTCAGCGAGAGCGCCTCGTCTGTCTCCTGCTGGATCTCCCGGTCCCATGATTCGTCATCGAGAGCTTCCGCCAGCTCGAGCGGCAGGCCCGCCTCGGCGAGGATCGGCT
The DNA here is from genome assembly GCF_004403345.1 of Cryobacterium lyxosi. Classification (NCBI taxonomy): domain Bacteria; kingdom Bacillati; phylum Actinomycetota; class Actinomycetes; order Micrococcales; family Microbacteriaceae; genus Cryobacterium; species Cryobacterium lyxosi. The sequence continues at coordinate 72,488 of NZ_SOGT01000019.1, read as the reverse complement.
CCAGGAACTCCCGCGTCCCGCGGAGCTCACGCACCTCGCCCTCGGTCCGATGGTCGTCCGGGCCGGGGGCAGTGTCGAAGATGTGGGTCCCGAATGCGGCGTATAGCGGAGCCACCGCCTCGCGTCCGTGCTCCGCTCGCGTCCGAGCGGCAACCCGCAGGAGCCGGAGCCCGGCGGTGTGACCAGCCTCGTACTCGGGAGGAAAGTGCGCGTCGTAGTCGACCCGGGCATTAATCAGGCGCAGGGAGATGAACCGCCAGTCCACGGTGTAGTCGCGCTGCTTTTGCACCTGTCGCACCCACTTGCTGGTCATCCAGGCAAACGGGCAAACCGGGTCGAAGTAGAAGTTGATGTCGGCGTCCATGCGTCCACCCTAGGACAGTGCCGCACAGGACAGTGCCGCACACACGACCGAGATCGACCTGTCGAGGTGGGCCCGACGGGCGTTCCCTCCCTCGATCAGTGCTTGCGCTGGATCAGGACGGTGGTGAGCTGTTGCGTGGACATCGAGCACTTGCGCACCCTGGTGAGAATCACCAGTTCGGCACTCCGGGACGGATCCCGGGGCTGCACACTGGCCCTCACTTACGCCGAGCGCTACCCTCAGCACATGCGTACCCTGGTCCCGGTCTTCGTCACCATGACAGAGTCCTCGATTTACCGGCCCGCTATTTCCGGTTGTGGTTCGCACGCATCGTGGCGCGCTATTTCTCACACGAGGCTTGGCTTGAAGAGGACCAACTGCTGCGTAATGCCGAACGTCTCGCCACATTTCCCGGCGTGCGTTTCAGAAGCATTAGAGAGATAAGAAAGGGAATCATGCCTGCCCAGGAGGACTACCCTCAAAATATCGACACCACCTTCACGGCAACAGTCACCACCGAGCGCAACAGCGGCTGGACCTGCGTTGTCATGCCTGAGTCGGGAGTTTTTTTCGGAACCAGAAAGCCTGTGAAAGTTGCCGGCACGATCGACGGGCATCCTTTTACCGCGACGCTGCTCCCGATGGGTGATGGAACGCACATGGTTCCGCTCAAGGCAGCCCTGCGCAAAACAATCGGCAAAGTGATCGGCGATGAAGCTGAAGTTCACCTCGATCAACGATTCAGTTGACCGCACTATCGGCTGAAATCCAGTCGTCGGCCGCCCGTCATCTGCCGGACTGGTTGACGCGTGTGCCATGTCGACAAAAGTGCGGCCAGACCGCATGCTGCTGGGAGACCACCCCGTGGTCGATAAACTTTGGGTATGTCAGACCAGCACTTCGAGCAGGATGAAACCCTGCGCCTGCCGACCATCCAGTTTCGCGTCGTTCTCGATCTGGGCCCCCGGCTCGCCGCGGCCGTCACCCTACCGGCGGAGCTGGCGCACCCCGATCTGTTCGCCGACCGCGACGACGAGGGCGGGGCGCTCAACCTGTCGATCGACTTCGACAGTGGCCAGCTGCACGTGCTGCTCGACGAGGCCGGCCCCAGCTTTCACTACCACGGCACGAGCGACCCGTTCGAGAGCCCGTGGCCGGCCGATCAGACCGAAAAATTGCTCGAGTGGGCGCTCATCCTGGTGCAGGAGATCGACGCCCTCGATGAACTGCTCGACTCGATCTTTGAGGCCGCCGAGTGGTTCGAGCAGGGGTTCACACTCTACGTTCCCGAGACTGAACCGACCCAGCTCGAACTGATTGAAGTCGGAATCATCGGCGAGCTGCTGACGCTGCCGTGGCTCGGCTCCGGGCGCGTCGACCACGAGCATGTCGAGGGGGATAACCACCCGATCGCCCTGCTCTGGAACATGAACAACGACGACCCCGACACGCCGATCGCCCGCGCCTGGCTCGATCTGGAGACCGGCGAGCCGCGAACGGCCGCCGAGCCGGGAGTGGACTGGAACGCCGTAGCCATGAGCGAAGACGAGGTTCTGGAGTGGCTCGTCGGCATCTACACCAACCACCATGTGGCCCCGACACCCGAGGCGCAGATCATGCGGGCGGCGCTGGAGCGCATTGGCGGCATCCGCTGATCCGACGTTGATATTGTGTGGTTGGTCATTTTCGGCCCGGCTCACTGACGGTCGGGTTGATGGCGGGCATCCGTGTCACACGCAGCCGCGCGTCGCTAGCGAAAGCGTGGCGCCCGGGCCAGCGCGGCGAGCAAGCGTTCCAGGGGGCCCTTGCCGAGAAAATAACGCCACAGGCTGGCACCGATGAAGGTGATTAGCAGCATCCCGATCAGCAGCGGCCAGCCGGGATAGTCGATTTCGGCGCTGCCGGCGATAACGGCCAGGGCGAGAATCTGCAGGGTGTAGACAGTCAGTGCCATCTGGCCGGTCGCCCCGACCGGCCAGAGGATCACGCGCAGCGCACGCCCTACAGACCGTCGCCGAACAGCAGTGAGCCAGAGCAACGCTCCAAGGAGTGCGACCGCGACCCCGCCGGAGCCGATCACCTCGGCGATCGATCCGGAATGGGCCGCGGCGTTGACCCCGGGGAGCACGATGGCCGCGCCGTAGCCGGCGACCACCGCTGCTGTTCCGGCACCGACGAGGGCTACCTGGGTTTTCGCACTGCCCAGATCGGAGCGCGCGATCATGAGCCCGGCCAGCAGAAAGGGCATCCAGATGAGCACCGGGTAGGTGCCATTGAGAAAGAAGTAGTCGACCAGGTAGGCGAGCGGCGGCCGGGCGGCATCCACTTCGCCCTGGGCGGCGCCCAGCAACGGTGCGCCGAAGAGAAAGACGACGCCGATCAGGGCTATCAGCCACCGCTGGAGAAAAAGCATCGGAATCAGCAGCAGAAACATGAGGGCGTAGAAGTGCAGGATGACGGCAACGCCGCTCTGCAAGCTAGCCAACACGATGCCGAGCAGAAACAGGAAGAGCGCGCGCACCACGATGCCGGTCACACGCTTGGAACGCTGGCCGCGCGCGAGCGGATGCTGTGACCCGGTCATGATACCGAGCGATACCCCGGCCAGGGTCGCGAACAAAATGGAGGATCGCCCGTCGGCGAGCAGCTCGGCGTCACTCAGGCGCGGGATGGCATGCGCCACGAACATGCCGATGATCGCCAGGCCCCTGGCGATGTCGATGGCGACGACCCGTTCGCTCGCGTCGGCCCTGTTGTGCATGAAAACAGGCTACGGGTTCATCCGGGCAGGTTCGCGCTGGGGTTGGCCGAGGCCGCGGGTCGTCGCGGCACGCTTTCCGGTTCGCGGCGTCCCTTGGTAGGAGTGCCGCTAGCGCTAACGCGTGCCGCTAGCGCTAACGCGTGCCGCGAGCCGATACCGGGAGGGGGTAGACGGCGAGTGGGTGCGGGGCCGCCTGATTGTGACAACACCCAGTCAGAAGGCGGGTCGCCCGCAGACCGGCCTGCGGCAAATGGTAACGTCGCCTAGGTCTAGCAACTGGTTTGACGGTCGACGCCCTTCTGCAAGGAACCTCCATATGCCCCATCGCATGAATCTTTCCAAGAACCTCCCACGCACATTAACGGGGCTGTCAAGCGAAATACTGCAGGATCTGCAACAACTCGCCCGCACCCCGTCTCTGCTCGTGGCCTGCAACTACGGAGGCACACTGTCCCATCACGTTGCCTCGAACGTGCCGTCTGTGCTGTTGGCCGAGTCTGCGACCGCCCTACGCGCCCTCGCCGCCCTGCCCAATACCCATACGGCCGTCATGTCGGGGCGCCCGCTGCGCGACCTGGCCGCGGATTCCCGGCTGCCGCGGGAGGTACACCTGGTCGGGTCGAACGGAGCCGAATTCGACTCGGAATTTTTTGACGCCCCCGAGCCCTCCGATGAGTCCCAGGATTCCGGCATCGCGCTCGACCGGCTGCGCACCCGTCTCGGCGTCAGCGCCGCGTTCTTCGCCGGCGATGCCGCAAGCGACGAAATGGCCATGAACACCTTGCACGGCCCCGACCTCGGTATTCGCATCGGCGACGACGAATCCGTCGCCGCTCACCGCATCAGCGGACCCGAAAAGCTCGCCCAGATTCTGGCCCTGCTGTTCGAGCTGCGCAAGGACTGGCTGTTCGGTCAGCACGTCGTCGCCATTGAACGCCACTCCATGATCGGCGACGGCACCTCGACCGCCCTCGTGACGCCGGAGGCGCGCATCTGTTGGATGACGCATCCGCTGCCCGATTCTGGCTCGTTGTTCGCGAGTATCCTCGGCAGCGAAGAAGCCGGGCACTTCTCGATCGAACCGGTCAAGAAGAGCCGCGTGCTGGGCCAGCGCTACATCGACAACACCATGATCGTTGAAACCCGCTGGGCCGACGTCACCGTCACCGATTACATCGAGCCGTCCCCACTCGGCATCACCAACCTCGTACGCAAGCTCACCGGCACGGGGCTTGCCCGCATAGTGTTCGCGCCGCGGCCCGATTACGCCGTCGCATTCTTCAACATGCACGCGACCGACGGTCTGGTGACCATCACCGGCACCGCCGACCCGATCGTGCTCTCGGCGGCCGGCGTCGAGTTCACGGTCACGACTGACGGCCGCAACGAAACGGCCACCGCCGTCGTCGACCTCTCGCAGGGCGCGATCATGCTCAACCTGCGCTGCGGCGACACCGAGCCGTACACAGCGGATGCCTCCGGCGAAGCGGCGCGGCGCGGCGCGGTTATGAACGACTCGCGTGCCTGGGTCAATTCGTTGTCGCTGCCGAGCGTGAAGCCCTCGCTCGTCGGCCGCTCAGCCCTCGTACTGCGCGCTCTCTGCTACGAACCGACCGGAGCGGTACTCGCCGCTTCCACGACATCGTTGCCCGAGGGAATCGGCGGAACGCGCAACTGGGACTACCGCTACTGCTGGCTGCGCGACGGCTCGATGACGGTCAAGGCGCTCGTCGACCTCGGTTCGACGGCCGAGGCTGATGGATTTCTGCGCTGGCTGGCCGGGGTCGTGGACGACAGTCCCGGCGCGCAGTGGCTGCATCCGCTTTATTCGGTCACCGGATCGTCGCTGTCCACCGAAGCAAGCCTCGAGTCGCTGCCCGGCTATGCCGGATCCCGCCCGGTACGCATCGGGAACGCCGCCGACAATCAGGTGCAGATCGACGTGTTCGGGCCGGTCGCCGAACTCATCGACAGCTTGAGTGCCCGGCAGGGAACCCTCTCGGACTTTCAGTGGCACCTGCTCACCGAGATGGTCGACGCCGTCACGAGCCGCTGGCACGAACCCGACCACGGCATCTGGGAGGCCCGGCGCTCGCCGCGACACCACACCTACACGAAGACGATGTGCTGGGTGACCGTGGACCGGGCCATCCGGACCGCGGTGCGGCACGGACGCGACGGGGGGACGGGCTGGATCGAACTTGCCGCCACCATTCGCGAGGAGGTATTGCGCGAAGGCTGGAGTGAGGAAGCCCAGTCGTACACCGTGGCGTACGACAGCCCCGATCTCGATGCTGCCGTGCTGCACATCGGACTGTCTGGCCTGCTCGACGTGACCGACGAGCGCTTCCAGCTGACCGTGAGTGCGGTGGAGCGCGAACTGCGCGTGGGCCCGACGGTGTTCCGCTACCGCTACGACGATGGTCTGCCCGGCCTCGAGGGTGGCTTTCACATTTGCACGACCTGGCTGATCGAGGCCTATGTGCTCACCGGGCGTATCGACGAGGCTGAGGCACTGTTCAATCAGCTCATCTCCCTGGTCGGTCCGACCGGATTGCTGTCCGAGGAATTCGACCCGGCCACCGAAACCCACCTCGGCAACCACCCGCAGGCCTACTCGCACCTCGGTTTCATCCGCTGCGCGCAGCTGCTTGACGAGTACCGCAGGCGGTAAGAGTGTGCGGCTGACTCGCGAAGGGGCGTCCTTTTTCGCGAGTCAGCCGTGAAACGGTCCGTTATCTCGGACACGTGTCCGAAAAGTGTTAGTATTGTGTAATGACTTCTTTGACTGACCCGCGCCTGCAGGCGGTTCAGGTGCAGTCAGATGTTCAGCTTGAGTCGAAGCTCACCCACGATCCTCGGGCGGAGCGCACCAGGCAGCTCATCCTCACGGCGATTCGTGCGCTGAACGCCCAGCCGGGGGCATCCGTCTCGGTCGCCGAGATCGTGCGTCTGGCCGGTATCAGTCGTAGCTCGTTCTATGCGCACTTTGCGAGCCTCGACGTGCTCGCCGCCGAGCTGCTGCAGGCACAGTTCGCCGACATCGGCTCGGCGGGGCTGGATTTGCCGCGGCCGAGGACCGGTGAAAATGCCTCACGCCTCGGCTATGCCCGCCTCGTCGCGCACATGGTTGAAAACTTTCCCCTGTACGCAAGCGTGCTGGAGTTGCCACTCACCCGCAGCGCGCACGACCAGATCATCGAGGCTTACGCCACCCGCATGCTGCAGTCGGTGCTCGTCTTTGACGACGCTGTGAACGCCAAGTTGGTCACCACTTACGTCGCCGGCGGCGCGCTCACCCTGATTGGTGCGTGGATGCGCGGTCACCTCGACGTCTCCGACGACGAACTCGTCGACCAGCTTGTTGCCCTGCTGCCGGGATGGCTGCTCGAACCCGAAACCTTATGCGCAACGCCTGTTCGCGTTGCATCACCCACACAAAACTGAAGGCACATTCTATGAAGATCGAAATCGGCGAAACCCTGGTCTATCCGCACCACGGAGCGGTCACCATCACGGCCCTCGCGACCCGCAACATCAAGGGCGTCGAGAAGCAGTTCATGACCCTCAACGTGCACACGAGCGCGCTGACCATTCAGCTTCCGGTCGACAACGTCGAGCTCGTCGGCGTGCGCGACGTCATCGACGCCGCGGGTGTCAGCGCTGTGTACGAAATTCTGCAGAACGCCTTCACCGAGGAGCCGGGCAACTGGTCACGCCGTTATAAGGCCAACCAGGAGAAAATGGCCAGCGGCAGTGTTTACCGGGTCAGCGAGGTCGTGCGCGACCTGTGGCGTCGCGACCAGGACAAGGGCGTCTCTGCTGGCGAAAAGCGGATGCTCGAAAAGGCTCGTCAGATTCTCGTCTCCGAACTCGCTCTGGCCCAGGGCCTGACCGACCAGGAAGCCGGCGACCTGTTGCTCATCGAAATTCAGAACTACGTCGTCAGTGATGAGCCGGTTGAAATAACCGTTTAGTCGGATTGACCGAACACCCTCGTTCGCCTTGCGAGCGAGGGTGTTCGTGTGTGGTCGGGAGACAGCGTTCCGGGCCCGGGCCTGGAACAGACGCAACGACGCGAAGGGGGGCCGGGCGTCCCGGAACCCGTCACGGACGCGGGCCGGCGTTGGCTTTGCGGATGCGACGGCCGTCAGCGACGGTCTGCATCTCCTTGAGGGCGGCTTTCTGGCTCTTCCTGGTGCCGCGTGGGGGCAGCTGAATGTTCTGCTCGGCGGTGATGCCCGCCTGCAGCTGGCGGCCACGCTCGAGTTCGGCGTCGAACTCCGCACCAAATAACAAGGCGAGGTTGGTCAGCCACAGCCAGAGCAGAAAGATGATGATTCCAGCGAGTGAACCGTAGGTCTTGGCGTAGTTCGAGAACGTCGCAACGTAGAATCCGAATCCCAGAGACGCGACGACGATCGCAACGAGGGCGACCAATGCTCCAAGGCTCAGCCAGCGAAACTTCGGCTGGCGCACGTTCGGGGTGAAGTAGTACAGCACCGCGATCAGCAACACGACGGTCGCCGCAAGCACCGGCCACTTGGCAATGGACCAGACCAGCTGCACGGTCTGGCCGAGGCCGAGTGCTGCGCCGACGGCATCCGTGATGGGACCGGAAATGGCCACAATCAACACGGCGACGAGCAGCAGGGCGATGCTGATGACGGTGACGAGCAACTGCGTGGGCTTGAGCGTGAGAAATGACCGGCCCTCATCGATCGCGTAGATGCGGTTCATGGCGCGGCTGAAGGCTCCGACATAACCGGATGCCGACCAGAGCGCGACCGCGATGCCCGCCACCAGTGCAAACCCGGCGGATGGTGCGGTGCTGAACTGTTCGATCGGCCCCGAAATGACGTCGAGGGCGTCGCGGGGGGCGACCGAGGCGAGAATCGACAGCAGGGTGTCGGCGGACTGCCGCCCCTGCCCGAACACGCCGAGCAGCGAAACCAGGGCGATGAGCATGGGAAACAGCGACAGCACGGCGTAGTAGGTGAGCGACGCCGCAATGTCGGTGCACTGGTCGGTGCTGAATTCGCTGAGCGTGCGTTTGAAGACGTATTTCCAGGAGGACTTCGTGACCTTGGCCGGCGTATCCGGCTTGCGGTCGTCATCGGGGGCAGGAGCGCCGGTGAGTTTTTGGCTTCGGCCGGTGTCTGCCATGAAAGTCTCCTGCTCGGTTCGAGTGAAGCCGGGGTCGCGGTCGGTCGAACAATCGCGACCCCGGACAGAAAAATCTACTGAGTTCTGACTAAATCTCAGGGTATGGCGCGTGCTTGGTTTCAGCAGATCTCGAACTATTTTTTGAAGACGTCCTTGATGTCTTCACCGACCTTCTTGGCGCTCGCCGCGGTCTGGTCGGCGCGTCCTTCGGCGACCTTGGAGTCGTCGTTGGTGGCCTTGCCCACGGCCTCAGTGGCCTTGCCCTTGAGGTCCTGCGCGGCGTTTTTGATCTTGTCGGCTGCACTCATGGTGTTCTCTCTTTCGTGAGGTGTTTCTGGGGGAGTGTTCGGCGCGGAAGCGCTGAACGTGAGTAGGGGGGATCTCGGTGAGAGGTGTCCTGGAAGATTTAGGGAACGCGCGTGGTGTGACCGGTACGCACCCGGAAGCCTCCGCTGATCTGCAACAGGGCGGGGATGCGCAGGCCGAGGAGTTCATCGAGGGCAAGCAGGGCCTGTTCGACGACGCGCACAACATCGGCCGGGGAGGTACCTCGTCGACAGGTCACCGAGACCTTGAGTACGGCGTCGCGGGACACCCGATAGGTCGAGACGCGGGTCGACAAGAATTCCGGGTGCTCGCCGAGCGCGTGTTGCAGCGCTTGCTCGGCAACCGTCGAATCAACCTGTGTGGTGCCCCAGTCCGAGGTCTGTTCATTGATGAGGTGGCCGGAATGGCCGCGGCCCTGCCGCAGGATGAATCTGAGCAATAGGCCAACGACGCCCAGTAACAGGGTGAGGACTATGATCCAGATCCAGCTATTTCGCGTGTTGCCGAGCGGCGTAGATTGGAGCCAGTCGGCGACCGTGCCGCCAACCCGGTCAGTAACCGAGGCCCACGCACCCCGCAGTGTGGCTTGCGTTGCGAGCAGGCCGAGCAGAGTGGCCACGGCCAGTAGCGCCAGCCCGGTCACCAGGATAACGCTGCGGTTGAGCGCGCGGTTGGTGTTGTTCACGTTCCGACCTTTCCGCCAACGGCCACGACGACCCGGGTCTGCAGTGTCGGCCGTAGGCGCAGGCCATCGAGCTGGTCGCTTACGGCCTGCTGCACCGAGTCAAGCTGCACCGGTTGCCCCGATGTCGGCACGAGGTGCACCGTGGCGAGGCGACGAGAAATACTGACCCGGGTGCTGTCGGGGTTGATGCCGCCCACGCGAGCGGCACGCCCGGCCAAAGCGGATGCGATTACCTCGTCATCGACGACGGTCACCGTTCGCTCCGAATCGATCAGATGCCGCGCCCTTCGGCCGGGCGTGACCGCGACGACCAACAGGACGATGGCGATAAGGGCGCAGACGAGCGCGCTAGTGGTGAGTAGTGAAGCCGGCACAGTCGAAACGGATGCGACGCCGGTTGCCAGTTCGGTCGGGGTCGCGAGCAGGGCCGGTTGGTCGATCATGAGCAGCACAATTTCGGTGCCGAGCCAAGCGCAGAGCAGAATTGCGACAACGGCCACGGTGATAGCCGCCGCTGACCGAGGTGAATGCAGTTCACGCCGGCTGATGCGCCCGTAAATTGGTGTCATCGGCTCTGAAGACCGATCGGCCGGTGCCGAGTTCATTGCACCCGGCGTTCCTGTTGCACGTCAATGCCGGTCAGCCGCACGGTGACACGGCCGACATCGGTGCCGGTGAGTTCTCCGACGCGTCGAAGAATTTCGTCTTGCGATTGGGCCGACCGGGCCAGAATCGTGCCGCCAGTGCGCGCGATGACGTCGGGGTCGCGGGTGATGCGGGAGAGGGCAACGACGCGGATGGTGGTGCTGATCGTGAGCGCGAGCCGGCCGTGGTCATCGCCGAGTTCCACGCGGACTTGACCGGAGGGAACGCCGAGCGATTCCGCAGTGACCATCGAGACGACTTGGCGCAGCGCCCGGGGCACGATGCGGGTGCGGCCGCGGGGCGGGGGAGGCGTCACGGTCGTGGGCGGAGTGCCGTCGTCTGGTGCGTCGCGTACCGCTCCGCCGAGGAACCACTCATTTGCGGTATCGGTCGCCACGCTCACGATGATGACCGCTTTCCCTGAAACACTCCGATCAGTGAACCGAGGTCGAGGCGGCCGTCAACCACGCGGCCGACCAAGGCGCCGACCAGCATGGACAGGGCAACGAACAGAAACGCCCAGAAACCCAGAATCACCCAGGTCAGGGCGAGAATCGCACCGACCAGCATTCCAGCTCGGGTTGCGCCAGTCACCGCAGTGCGGCTTTACTCGGCCCAGCATCGGCATCGGCCTCGTCGCTGGGCAAGTGAATATCGATGATCGTCACGTTGACCTCGGTGACTTCGAGGCCGACGAGGTCTTCAATGGCGCGAATAACGCTCGAGCGGATATCGTCGGCCACCTGCTGTAGCTGTACCGGGTACTCGGCGACGATTGTCACGTCTACGGCCACCTGCGTTTCTCCCACCTCGACCGAGATGCCCTGGCTCACGTCGGTACTGTTCATTGCCTCACGAATGGCGCCGAGGGCACGGGCGGCGCCGCCGCCGAGGGCGTATACACCGGAGACTTCGCGGGCGGCGATGCCGGCCACCTTGGCCACGACGCCGTCGTTGATGACGGTCTTGCCGGTTCCAGTGGCCGACTCACCAGCCGGCGGTGGGCTGATCGGGACGCGACTGCGCGGGGACTTGCTCGACGATACGGGGCCGTTGCTGTCGATGAGGTCCATGGAAAAAGCTCCTTCGTATAGGGCCGTCTGGTCTAGCCAGAACGGATTGTTACCAGTAAGACGAAACGTGTGGCATATTCGTCACGCGAAGATGAGAAATATTCTGGAACTGTTTGCCCAAGGAGGGGATGTGTCCGGCAAAGTGCGTGAGCAAGTTGCGTCGCCGCTCGATGCGGCCGCCGACCAAATGCTCGCCGATCGCGCTGCCGATGGCGACCTGCGTGCCTTCGAGGTTCTCGTTCGCCGGTACGGCCCACTTATGCGGGTTTACGCGACCCGGGTTCTCGGCTCAAATGACGAAACCGACGACGTGGTGCAGGAATCATTCATCACGGCCTGGCAGCAACTCGGCACTCTCGAAGATGGCAGCGCTGTCAAGAGTTGGCTGATGCGCATCGTTGGCCGTAAGAGTATCGATCGGCTCCGCGCTCGACGCCTGCACGTCAATATCGATGACACGGATGCCTCGGCGCCCGAGTGTCGTGCCCCGCACGTCCTCGCAGAGGTGGAGTCCGAGACCGAAGCGCTCGCGCGGGTACTCGCGGCTCTTCCCGTTGATCAACGGCGCTGCTGGACCCTGCGCGAACTCGCCGAGTACAGCTACGGTGACATTGCCGCCGAGCTGAACCTTTCGCTCTCCACCGTACGTGGACTGCTGGCCCGCGCTCGCAAGACCTTACTTCGACAGATGGAGGACTGGCGATGACCGAACGGACACCGGCGAACCGACGTTTTTTCGCATTCGACCTCGACAGCACCGACCGGGAACAGGCTGGCCTGAACGGTCATACCATCGAGCAACTCAGCGACTACCTTGATCGCGAACGGATGCCCGCCGACCCGGGCATCGACGATTCGCCCGACTGTGAAATCGCCCTGCGCGGTCTCGAACGACTGCGTCGGGCGCAGCGGTCATTGCTGGAGCGGGACCTTGAACGTGAATCCCGGCGCGACGACAGCTGGGTGTCGCCCATTCTCAACAACATTACGTTGGAGGCCCATGCCGGCCGGGAGATTCCGCTGACCCACCCGTCGCCGATCGCGCGCCTCGTCGTGACGGAGGGCGCCGTGCGTGGCATGCTGCGGGAAACCGGCGATCGCATGCAGAACGTGTTCGTCGGCCGGTGTGTGCTGGTCGGCGACGTCAGCGTGCCCGGCGCGCCGATCTCCATCCGGGTCGATGTGACTGTATTCCCCGGTGAGAATATACCGCGGCTAGCCGATCAGCTGCGAGACGCGATGTATGCCACTTTGAGTAAATATACGGAACTGGTCGTGGCGGCCATCGATATCACTGTGAGTGACCTGCATTCGCTGCCCGATGCATCCGCTCACGAACAGGAAAGATGATGACCACGGACGTTTCTTCTTTCGACCAGCTTGACGTATTGGTGCGCCGGGTGTCCGGTGTCGCCGCGCTGTATCCGGCCGGGTCGATGATGGCCACCGCACTCAGCGCCACCCTCGATGCGGTGGCCCATCGAGCGCCCGCAGCGCCGCTCGTGCACATCGAACAGCGAGCTGACGGCGTTCGGGTCACGGCCAGGATCGGCATCGGTGCGGCGGAGTCCTCGAGTGACGTGAGCGGTCGGGTGCACGACGCGATCGCCGCGCACCTCGAGGGCGGTAACCTGCCGGTCGTGCAGATCGTCGTGATCGTGGCCAGTGTGTGGCTGAACGTCTAGCTGACCACGGATAGTCGTGCTGGTCGTGCACGTGAGTGACGACGAGTACTCGCTCGCCGCGGCGCTGCTGCTTGGCAAAGCTGGGTACTGGCGCGAGTAGCACCGCTAGACGCCGACCGCCATTTTCACGCCGAGGGCGATCATGACAACGGCGATGAAGGCGTCGAGCACTCGCCAGGAGCTGCGCTTTGCGAATAGGGGCCGCAGCATCCGTGCACCGAAACCGAGCGCGAAGAACCAGACGAAGCTCGCCGTGATTGCCCCCGCGCCCCACCACCAGCGCTCGTTCGTCCCCTGCTGGTTCGCCACCGATCCGAGAAAAATCAGGGTGTCGAGATAGACGTGCGGGTTGAGCCAGGTGAGCGCGATGGTCGTCGCGACGGCGGCCTGGGTGCGCACCGTTGTAGTCGTGGCCGCTACGAGCACGCCGGGGCGGAAGGCGCGCACTGCGGCGAACGCACCGTAGGTGAGCAGAAAGCCGGCGCCGAGCACCTGCACGATGACCAGAACGACCGGGGCGGCTCGAATAAGAGCGCCGATTCCCACGATGCCGGCCAGAATGAGCACGGCGTCGGAGACCGAACAGATCAGCACCGCAACGAGCACGGTGCGGTTCCGCCCCGCAATACCGAGCCGCAGGATAAACGCGTTCTGGGCGCCGATCGCGATGATGAGCGCGAGTCCGGTACCAAAACCGAACATGGCGGGCAGAATCGTGTCGGCGAGGTTCATGTCGTGGATAGTTTAGGGGCGTGCTATTCGGGGGCGACGCCGTTGTAGAAATGCTCGAACACCATGCTCGTACGGGTTGACGCGACCGCGGGATTGGCTGAAAGGTTGTCCAGCACGAAATCGCGCACATCGTCGGTGTCCCGGGCCGACAGGTGAATGATGAAGTCCTCGGACCCGCCGAGAAAATATAGCTGCACGACGCGCGGCATCACCCGGATCGAATCGCGAAAGGCCGGGATGTGCGTGCGGGCGCCTGCGCGAATGCTCACGCTGATCAGCGCCTGCAGGCCGAGTCCGATCGCTTTCGGGTCGACCATGGCCGTGAAGCGCGTGATGATTCCGCGGCTGACCAGCGAGCGCACCCGGGAGACGCACGTGGATTCGGCGATACCAGCCGCGCTGGCCAGACGGCTGTTGGTCGTGCGGGAGTCCGCCTGCAGCGCCGCGACCAGGATGCGATCGATCTCGTCGAGGGTTTCGACCACCCGAATCCTCTTCGTTTCCGTCATCTCGCATCTCCTGACAACCGCATATTTAGTGGAATATTCTTGAAGTCTGGCAGATTCTACGGATTTTACCTAGTCGAAACGAATCAATAGCAGTCTTACCCCTATCACAGCCGATACGTTCGGCGCTGGCAACCCGAAACGGAGCAGACATGTTGGTCGGCATTCCCACCGAGATCAAGAATAATGAGAACCGCGTGGCGATCACTCCGGCCGGTGTTCACGAACTCACTCGGCGCGGCCACGAGGTCGTCATCGAGAAGGGTGCCGGGCTGGGCTCCAGCATCACCGACGATGCTTTTCGGCTTGCCGGGGCGTTCATCGCTGACGCCGCCGCCGAAGTCTGGGCCGGGGCCGACCTGCTCCTGAAGGTCAAGGAGCCCATTGCCAGCGAATACCCATTGATGCGCCCGGGGCAGGTGCTGTTCACCTATCTGCACCTCGCGGCATCCGCTGAATGCACTGAGGCTCTGATCAAGTCTGGCACGACCGCGATTGCCTATGAGACCGTGCAACTTGCCGACCGCAGCCTGCCGCTGCTCTCGCCGATGAGCGAGGTCGCTGGCCGCCTCTCGGTGCAGGTCGGTGCCTACCACCTGATGAGTGCCAACGGCGGTAGCGGAATTCTGCTCGGCGGTGTTCCCGGAACCCCCAAGGCCAAGGTCGTCGTGATCGGCGGCGGCGTGGCCGGCGAGCACGCCGCGGCTAACGCGCTTGGCATGGGCGCCGACGTGACCATCATCGATCTGTCGCTGGCTCGCCTGCGCCAACTCGAGGCCCGTTTCAACGGCGAGATCCAGACGCGCGCGTCGACCCAATACGAGATTGCCGAGCAGGTGCGGGAGGCTGACCTTGTTATCGGCTCCGTACTCATTCCGGGTGCGCAGGCTCCCAAACTCGTCACCGACGCCATGGTTGCTTCGATGAAGCCCGGCTCCGTGCTCGTGGACATCGCGATCGACCAAGGCGGATGCTTCGAGGGATCGCACGCTACCACGCACGACAATCCCACGTTCTTAGTGCATGACAGCGTCTATTACTGTGTCGCCAACATGCCCGGGGCGGTGCCGGCAACGTCGACGCGCGCACTGACCAACGCCACCCTGCCCTACGTCGTCGCGCTGGCTCAGAAGGGGTGGAAGCAGGCCATCGCCGAAGATTCCGCTCTCGCTCAGGGGCTCAACGTGCACAACGGCCGCATCACCAACGCGCACGTTGCTTCTGCCTTCCACGCCGCCCTGTTGACCGTATCCGACGCGATCGCCTGAGCCGGTCTTAAAGCGGTATTTTTCCAGTCGGCGCCGGCGGGTCAAGACGTCGCGACGATAACCCGGTGCAGTGCGTCGCGCAGGCGAAGCAGGTCGTCCATCGGCAGGTTGAGCGCTTCGACGACCCGCGGCGGGATGGTTTCAGCCACCGCCCGCAGGTTCTGTCCGCGGTCGGTCAGCGTGATATCGAGCGTTCGTTCGTCGGCCTCCCGGCGCTGCCGCCGCACGTAGCCGGTGGCTTCGAGCCGCTTGAGCAAGGGGGAGAGAGTCGCCGGCTCGAGGCGGAGGGTCTGGCCGAGACCCTTGAGCGTGCGCGGGCTCTCGTCCCACAGGGCGAGCATGACCAGATACTGCGGATGAGTAAGCCCGAGTGGCTCCAGAATGGGCCGATACAGGGCTATGACGTTGCGTGAGGCTATGGCCAGGGCGAAGCAGACCTGGTTGTCGAGGGCGAGGGGGTTGTCAAGCGTTGACGATGTCATGGGTGTCCCGTTCCGACCCGTTGTTCTTTATGCCTTTAGTTAGTACACTAACAGTCATGATACACGGCAAGATACCCTTTTCGCTCGGCAAGGGACCCGGCGGCTTCACTGCTTGGCTGAACGGTCGACTGTTTCCCATTCTCGGACCGCCGCCGGTTGGTTTGAGCGGGTCCGATCTGCTCCGCGCACAGCCTGCGCCCGTGCGTGTCTGTCCGGTCTGCGCCCAGCCAATGGACCAGCACGACATCGACCGCAGTGGCGAACGTACCCAGCTCCACTGTCCGGTAGCCCTGCCCTAGCCAGCCGCTACGGGCGGCTGCCGGGCGCAGACGTCCGAACAGGCACCAGTTATTTTCCCAGGTCTAGCCTGGCGCCAATCACGGGAGATCAATGTCCACAAAGGCAGACCGCGCTGACGAAAACACGTCACAGCTCGACCTCGCGATCGCCGAGCTGGCTGCAGGAAGCGTGCGGTGGGGGGTGACCCCGCTCGCGGCGCGCGGCGATTTACTGGCGCGCACCGCAACATCCGTTTCTGATGAAGCCGAGCGCTGGGTGGCTGCTGCGGCTCGTGCCAAAGGTCTAGACCCCTCGTCTCCGCTGATCGGCGAAGAATGGCTGACCGGACCCTATGGGGTGCTCACCTCGGTGAATGCGCTCGGCCGCACCCTGCGGGGGCTCGCTTCCGGGCGCAGCCCGCTCGCCGGCCAGAGATTGGGGCGCGCGCCCGGCGGTCGCGTCACGGTTTCCGTATTGCCCCATAATGTGTGGGATGGGCTACTGCTCCACGGATTTCGCGCCCGGGCCTGGCTGCGACCGGGCGTCACCGCGCGGCGGGCGCGTGTATCGGCCGGCTTGGGCCAGCTCAGTCCGACAGCGACCGGCGGGGTCGGCCTCGTGCTCGGTGCCGGCAACATCAGCTCGATCGCCCCGCTCGATGTGCTGTACGAGCTCGTGGCGCACAATCGGGTCTCAATACTCAAGCTCAACCCCACTTTCGACGGACTACTGCCGATCTATCGGGCGGCTCTCGCCCCGCTCATCGCGCAGGGCCTGCTGCGCATCGTCACCGGCGGCGCCGACGTGGGCGACTACCTAGCCCACCACGTGGGCATCAGCCACGTGCACATCACCGGCAGCGCGGCCACCCACGACGCGATCGTGTTCGGTGGGTGCAAGACTCCCCGCCTCGGTAAACCGATCAGCAGCGAACTCGGCGGAGTATCCCCGATCATCGTGCTGCCCGGCCGATGGAGCCCCAAGGACCTGAGCTACCAGGCCGAACACGTGGCCACCATGCGGCTGCATAACGGCGGCTACAACTGCATCGCCGGGCAGGTGCTCGTGCTGAGCGCCGCCTGGCCGCAGAAGCACGCATTTCTCGCCGCGCTCGCCGCTGCCCTCGCTGCCGCGCCGACACGACCGGCCTGGTACCCCGGCAGCGACGAGCGGATGCGAGCGGCCCGCGCTGCCTACCCGGCCGCGCAGCCGATTCCCGGCGGTCGCCTGCTCGTCGCCGTGGCGAATTCCGCAGCATCCCCTTCCGCAGCATCCCCTTCCGCAGCATCCCCTTCCACAGCATCCCCTTCCACAGAAAATATGCTGACAACGGAATACTTTGCACCCGTGCTCGGCGTCGTCGAATTGCCGGGGGATGACCAGGCCTATCTTGACGCCGCCGTTCGGACCGTTAATCGTGATTTTCTCGGCACTCTCGGTGTGAATATTATCGGGTTGCCGAGTACCATTCGGCGGCTTGGCCCGGTGTTTGAACAGGCCGTTACGCGCCTGCAGTACGGAACCATCGCGATCAACGCCTGGACCGGCGTCGGCTTTCTCTCGGCGGCGGCACCGTGGGGCGCATTCCCGGGACACACCCTCGATAACGTCCAGAGCGGCATCGGAGTTGTCCACAACGCGCTCCTTCTCGATGAGGTGGAGCGCACCGTGGTGCGCGGTCCGTTCCGCCCGTTTCCGCGCTCGGTCGCCCACGCCGAGTGGGCGCTGCTACCCAAACCGCCGTGGTTCGTGTCGGCGAGAAGCGGCGCGCGCACCGCCCGTCTGCTGACCGAGTTCGCCGCCCATCCCTCCGCGCGCAAACTGCCTCGCATTCTCGTCGCCGCATTTCACGCCTGATTGCATGTAATAGATTGGCTGCACACCCAATGATGCGAGGATCACGATGACTGGCTGGCGACTGCGCGACTTTCACTCCGACGATCTGGACGGCATTTTGCGTCTGTGGGAAGAGATCAAGGCCTCAGACACAGAGCCGGTCTACGGCCTCTCCGAGGTGCTCGCCTCCTGCCAGAAAGATCACGCCGTCGTTGCGGTGCACGGCGAGGAGGTCGTCGGCGCAGCCGTCGGCCGCGCCGCTCACGCGCAGGGCTGGATCGTCTTTTTGGCAACCGCCGAAAGCTGGCAGAGCCAGGGGATCGGCACGGCCATGCTCGCTGCCCTCGAGAGCCGCATGGCCCCGCACGGCATGACCAAACTGTCAGCGCTCATGCCCGAATCAGAGACGAACGTCGATCCCTTTCTCAATCGCGGGTTCGAGGTAAAGAAGAACCTGCGCTACTTCGAGCGGCACATTCCCGTGCAGCGGGAGGAGCTCAAACTGCTCGGTGAGCTGGGCGGACGCGTACTGCCGCGCGACCTGTGGCAGAAGGTCGGCGGTATGGAGCGTGAGAAGGAATTGCTCGAGCGCCGTTTGGTCATGCCCTTGGCCAAACCCGAACTCGCTGAGCAGTACGGTGTATCGCCGCCCAAAGCCGTCGTACTGTTCGGCCCTCCGGGGACCGGCAAGACCACCTTCGCCAAGGCGATCGCCTCCCGCCTGGAGTGGTCGTTCGTCGAGGTCTTCCCTTCCCGCCTCGCCACCGACCCGCAGGGCCTCGCCGGCGCGCTGCGGGAAACCTTTTTGAAAATCGCCGAGCTCGAACATGCGGTCGTGTTCATTGACGAGGTCGAGGAGATCGCCGCCCAGCGTTCCGGCGAACCGCCCTCGGCTATGCAGGGTGTGACCAACGAACTGCTCAAGATCATCCCGGCTTTTCGCGAACAACCCGGTCGCCTGCTGGTCTGTGCGACGAACTTCATTCGCGCGCTCGACTCCGCCTTCCTGCGCCACGGACGCTTCGACTACGTTGTGCCGATCGGGCTGCCGGATGTCGCCGCCCGCCAAGCTATCTGGGAACGTTACATTCCCGAGGCCGTATCGGGAGAGGTCGATCTCGCGATTCTGGTCGAGCAGAGCGACGGGTTCTCCCCGGCCGACGTCGAATACGCCGCCCACCGGGCCTCCCAGCACGCGCTGGAGAAAGCTCTCTATAAAACCGGTGCTGGGCCCGCTATCAACGGCCCCAGCACCGAAGATTATGAGGTCGCAATCTCCGAAACCCGCCGAACCGTGTCCGACGAAGTCGCAGCCGAGTTCCTCGAAGACATCGAGCGCCTCGCCCGGCTGTAGGAGCGACTCTGCTTGAGTGAGAGTTGAGGCCAATCGACGGTCGTTCTCAGTCGTAGAACTAGCGCCGCGTGCGGTGCAATGCGACGGCGACGAGCGCTTGCCAGATGACGAAGGCCTCGACGGCGAGTGAGAGCAGACCGAGCGGTTCCAGCCAGTTTCCGATGTCACCCATGGCCATCGGCATACCAACGGTGCGATTGACGATGAAGCCGATGATGACGGCCGCTGACAGCGTGGCGGCGGCGAGAAAATCCATTCTCGACCCGACAACCAGTACCCGCTCGACGAGGACGGCCGCGACGAGGATGATCCCGATATAGGCGACCGCCAGATACGGAGTTTCGTCGAATTTACCGGGCAGATCAAGAATGTGGATCGCCCCCACGACGGCGAGCGAAAGTCCGACAGTGACGCGGCGCACAACCAGGCCCTGGTGGATCATGCGCTCGCCCGTGTTCTCCCGGTGCAGCGCGGTGGACTGCACGTGTTTCTCAGTTGATTGCGTGGTGGTCGTGGACATGAATACCTCTCCATGGGGTGTTTCCCTGACCAAATAGTGACAGGTGTTCAGCTTCTCGAGCCGATTCATTGGCAGTGCATAGCGTCCTCCGTGGTTGCGGCCAGAAATAGACCATGTTTCTGAGATTCTCACAGGGAGCGCCAATTGGGTCACCCCGGGCTGACGTTGGCGGGGTAGCGCCGGCCCTCGTGCGAGACATCGGTTGTCAAAGGAATCCGGCCCGGTTAACATCGCAGGGTAAGACGACTCGACATCTGCGCAATTTCTCGATCTCCAGGCAAGGAACCGATTTCGTGATTATTGAGGCCCAAGGCCTGACCAAGACCTACCAGTCCAAGAGCGGGCCGGTGCACGCGCTCGCCGGGCTCGACCTGCAGGTTCCCCGTGGCACGGTCAAAGCCCTGCTCGGCCCGAACGGCGCCGGAAAGACAACCGTCGTGAAGATGCTCACGACCCTGATCAAACCGGATACCGGCACGGCCGTCATCGATGGAATCGACATCATCCGCCACCCGAAATCGGTGCGACGCATCATCGGGGTTTCCGGCCAGTACGCAGCGGTCGACGAGAACCTGACCGGATTCGAAAACCTGGAGATGGTCGGCCGCCTTTACCACCTCGGTGGCACGGCCGCCCGCAAACGGGCTCAGGAACTCATCGACCTGTTCGAGCTGACCACCGCTGGCAACCGGCCCGTCAAGGGGTTCTCCGGCGGTATGCGGCGGCGCATCGACCTCGCCGGCGCCTTGGTCATCAATCCCAAGATACTCTTTCTCGACGAGCCGACGACCGGACTCGACCCGCGCAGCCGCATCGCCCTGTGGGATGTCATCAAGCGTCTCGTCGCCGACGGCACGACCGTGCTACTGACGACGCAATACCTCGAAGAAGCCGACCAGCTCGCCGATGACATCGTCGTGATCGACGACGGCCGAGTCATTGCCGAGGGCACCTCAGATCAGCTCAAGGCCCAGATCGGCGGGCACCGCGTGGTGGTGGCCCTGGTCGATGCCACCGACGTCGGGGCTGCCTGCGAGATCCTGGCCCGCCACGGCTCGGGCGAGCCCTCGGTGTCGACCGACGGCCGCGGAGTCGAGGTTGCCGTCACAGACGGCCCGACTGCGCTGCAGAACATGCTCTCCGACCTCCGTGCGGCGCAGGTCAACCTGCACGATGCCGGCATGCGCCGCCCCACCCTCGATGACGTATTCCTCAAGCTGACCGGGCACAAAGCCGACCTCACCGTTACCGACAACGACACGGATGCCGGCGGCCCCAAGCTGTCGAAGCGAGCGCAGGCCAAGCGCGTGCAGAAACGCGCGGCGGATGCCGACGCCACCGATTTGGAGAAGGTGACATGAGCCCCCGACACTCCGCCGTGAGGCCTGAGCCCGTCACACCCGACCCCGTCACACCCGACCCCGTCACGCTCGAGCCCGTCACGCTCGAGCCCGTCAGACCTGAGCCCGTCACACCCGAGCCGTTACGGTCTGAGCCCGCCGAAAACGATCCGGCCCGCGAGCGAAATGAATCTCGAGTGGGCACACTGCCCCCGCTGCCCGCTTGGAATCCGCTTTCTCTCTGGTACTCCGACGGCTGGACGGTGACTAAGCGCAACCTCATCAAGATCAAGCGTTCGCCCGACATGCTCGTCTTCGCGGTGATCCAGCCGATCATGTTCGTGCTGTTGTTCAGCCAGGTGTACGGCGGAGCGATCGCGGTCCAGGGCAGCGACTACACGCAGTTTCTCATGGCGGGCATTTTCGCGCAGACAGTCGTGTTCGGGGCGACGTTCTCCGGCGCGGCCATGGCACTCGATCTCAAGGAAGGAATCATCGACCGCTTTCGGAGCTTGCCGATGAACGCATCCGCTGTGCTCATCGGTCGAACGAATGGCGACCTCGCGCTGAACACCATCTCTATGATCATCATGATGGCGACCGGCCTCGCGGTTGGTTGGCGGGTCAACACCTCGGCGCCTGAATTCCTGGCGGGAGTCGGCTTGTTGTTGCTGTTCGGTTACGCCTTCAGCTGGGTGATGGCGCTGCTCGGTATGAGCGTGAAAAGCCCGGAGGTCATCAACAATGCGTCGTTCCTCATCCTCTTTCCGCTGACCTTCGTGTCGAACGCGTTCGTGCCGAGCGAGACCCTGCCGACGCCGCTGCGTGTTTTTGCCGAGTGGAACCCGGTGTCGTCGCTCGTGCAGGCCGTGCGGCAGTTGTTCGGCAACCTGGGCACCGCGCCGGTGCCTGATATCTGGACCATGCAAAACCCTGTCCTGACCGTACTCATCGGCATCACCGTGATGTTGCTGGTATTCGTGCCGCTGTGTATTCGCAAGTTCGCCTCGATCAGCTCCCGCTGATCGATTGATGTTCCGACTGAAGGAGTCACTCATGTCCCAGACCGAGCACAACGTCGGAATCGTTGCCGGCTTCAGCGGATTCGCGGTTACCGACCTCGATGCTGCGCGCACCTTCTACGCCGAAACCCTCGGCCTTGAGGTCACGGTCGAGGAGATGGGGATGCTGAACATCGCCCTTCCCGGCGGCGCACCGGTCATCGTCTACCCGAAGCCGGATTTCGTGCCGGCCACGTATACGATTCTCAATTTCGCGGTCGTCAACCTCAATGCGACCGTCGACGAACTCACCGAGCGCGGTGTGGAGTTTTTGCGCTACGACGGTTTCGAGCAGAATGACAAAGGCATCGCGGCCGGCACCGGAGCGGGCCCGGATATCGCCTGGTTCACTGACCCCGCCGGCAATATTTTGTCGGTGCTCCAGAACGCGTAGTTTCTTAGTGCCCGCGGCCTTTGCCCTTGTTGGGGTTCTTGGTCGGCCGGGTGCGGCCGGGGGCGCTCTCGGTTCTCTTGCGCACAGCAGGTTTCGCTTTTGCGGCGGCAACCCGAATGGCCTTCGCTGCGGCCTTGGCTTTATCGGTCTTCTTCGGTTTGCGCGGTGGCTTTTGCGGGCGGCCATCGCTTGAAACTTCGGGCTGCTCCCCATCTGCGGTCGCGGCGGCATCGGCGGCAGTGGGCGGACCGGCATCCGTTCGTGAACTCGCCTTGGAGCGCCCGCGCACGATGCCGATGAACTCTTCGATGTCGTCGGTGGTCTCCCGGGTGATCCAGGCGAGAGCGATCTGGGTGTCGGCCACGTCGGTGACCGGGCGGGAGATGACGTCTTTGCGGCCGTACAGCCGGGCGATCGAGTGCGGCACGATGATGATGCCGACGCCGGCAGCGACCTGCTCCATGGTCTCGTCGAGGTCGCGCATCAACGGCAGGAGTCGACGGCTGCCGTCGCGCACCTCCGCGGCAATGTCGCGCCACTCGGGCACGTCATCGGGGTTCTGCAGCAGGTGTTCGTCGGCCAGATCGGCCAGCAGTACGGTCTCGGCCTGCTCGATGACGTGATCCTTCGACGCGACCACGACGGGAATCTCGTTGTACAGGTTGATGACGCTCAGATTGGTGTCATCGATCGGGAGTCGCACGAGGCTGACTTCGGCCCGACCGTCGTGCAGCACTGAAACCTGCTCAGCGGCCTCGGTGCGAAACACTGTGAGTGGCACGTCGGGGCGGCGGTCGCCCCAGATGCGGGTCCATTTGGTGGGGGTGACACCGGCGACGAAGGCGATGGAAAAGATCACCGGCATCCTTTCTCAAAACTTGCGGCCGCGCATTTACCAGCAGCGTGCGATTTGCCCAAACGAGCGCCCTCTCAGGCTATACGCTTGAGCAATGAGTTCCGAAAAGAAGCCCCAGACCATGAAGCCCGCCACGGCGGCCCAGAAACTCGGGATTCTGCTCGACGCGGCACCGGCTGGGTTCCAGACCGAATTCGTCAGCCGCACCGAGTTGGCCGAGCTCATGGTGAACCCGCCCGAGTGGTTGGTCGAGTTGCGCGCCAACGGTCCACACCCGCGCCAGGTTGTCGCCGCCAAGCTTGGCGTTTCCATCTCCGGGCTGGCCCGCAGCGAGATCACCGACCCGCTGAGCACTGCTGAGATCGCCGCCCTGCTCCAGCAGCCGCCGGCCTGGCTCGTGCTGGAACGTTCTACCCAGGCCGGCGTGCGCGCCGACCAGATCGCAGTGAAAGACCGCGACGCCCAGCGCGCGGCCAAGAAGGCGCATGTCGAGCGCCAGGCCGCCCAGGAGCAGGCCAAGCGCGACCGCTAGCAATTTTGCCCCGTAGTCCGATCGCGCTGACCCGAGCCCTGTCCTGAGCGCTCCTAGGCCATCGGTTCAGTCGTACTTTGACCGTACTGGGCGCGCAGAAAGTTGACGACGTCGTCGAGTTCAGCCTGAGAGATCGAGTGGGGAAGTCCGTCATAGATGCGCTCGGTGAGCGTGCTGTGCCCGGGCAACCAGGCCTGGGTGCGCTCTACCGCGCTGGCCGGAATGACACCGTCGGCGGTTCCGCGCCCCCAGAACACCGGAACCGGCTGATCCGCCAGTACGGTGTCACCGGGTTTTGAGGCGGTCGCGACGAACCCGGAGAGATTCACCGCGAAGCTGAACCGATTGGGCGAGGCGCGCAGCAGCTCGAGCGCCATGGCGCCGCCCTGCGAGAATCCGAGCAGGCCGACAGACGGATGCTGCTGCGGCAGGGCATCGAGCCAGTCGAGCACCGCGGCGACGGCCGCGTCCACCGTCGCGGTGTCGGGATTGCCCGGGTCAGTGATGGGAAACCACGCCCATCCCGCCCCGACCGGCAGGGGCGCGCGCAGCGCCGCGATCACCGGGTCGAGCGGCAAATGTGGAGCGAGCGAGAACAGATCGCCCTCGTTCGAACCATAGCCGTGCATGATGATCAGCAGCGGTCGATCGGCCTGGTCGGCGTCGTTCGTCGACCAGAGTACGGCAGCAGTTTCGATGGGGGTGCTGGTGGTCATGGGGTCCTCCCCGGTACGCGCGACGCGGGGGCGCCGCGCACCCCATACTTCCATTGCTTGGCGCGCTTCTCGCACCGAGCAGCGCCGTGCGCGCGCGCGCGCGGTGGCCACGTAAGACAGAATGGCACTATGAGCGTGCGAACCCCTGACCCAGACCCGGACTGGACGCCAAAGCCCCCCGCGGGAGCCCCGAACACGAATCCGGGCTGGCTGAAAGACGTCGAGCTCGCCGAGATTCGCCGGCGGCTGCCGATTCTCTACATCGAGGCCGTGCCCGTTCGGGTGGATGGCCTCGGCCAGGTTGTGGAAGTGGGCGTGCTGTTGCGCGCCCGACCGACCGGCGAAATGACCCGGACCCTGGTCTCCGGCCGCGTGCTGTACGGCGAAACTCTCAGGGACGCACTGTTTCGTCACCTCGAAAAAGACCTCGGTCCGATGGCTTTTCCGCAGCTGCCGACCAGCCCCGTGCCGTTCACCGTCGCCGAATACTTTCCCATGCCCGGCATCACCGCCTACACGGATGACCGCCAGCACGCCGTCTCGCTGGCCTATGTCGTTCCCGTCAGCGGTACCTGCGACCCCCGGCAGGACGCGCTCGAGATCACCTGGATGACGCCGGCCGAGGCCGCATCCCCGGGCGTATCAGCCGAGATGGAGGGCGGCCGCGGCACCCTGCTGCGCGCAGCCCTCGCCTCGGTCGGCCAGCTGTACTGACGCGCTCAGCGTGTCACGGCCCGGCTGCTACCTGGACAGCGCCAGCGCCGAACCGAGGCCGAGCGTGTCGAGGAACAGATGGACGTAGCGGTCGACGTCGACGTCGAGGGCAACTTCAGCGGCTTCCCACTCGCCGACCAGGCCGTGCACGATGTCCTCGCCCGGATGCGAACGCTTGTCGACGATCGTCTGGCCGCGACCGTAACCGGACAGCTGCACCCGTAAGGGCAGCATCGCCGTCTCCAACGCGCCCGGGTCGACCAGGGCGCAGAGGGCGCCGGCATCGCCGATCAGGCCGGAATAGTCGGCGTTGCGGCCCGAACCGAGCGCGATCCGGTTGCCGAGGAGCTGACCGACAACGTGGGCGAGGTCGGAGTCGCTGTGCATGAGTGCAGTGGTGACGTGCTCCGGAATCGCAACCTGGTTGAACACGTCGAGTCCGTACATAAAGGTGGGCACGCCGGAATCAAGCACGATGGCCGCGGCTTCCGGGTCATGCCAGACGTTGAATTCAGCGACGGCGGTGGCGTTGCCGACCGTGGTAGATCCGCCCATGAAGACGATGCGCTCGATCTTGCTGACCACATCGGGGTATTGGCGCAGCAACAGCGCCAGGTTGGTTTGCGGGGCCAGTCCAACCAGGGTGACCGGGTGCGGGCTGGCCACAATCAGCTT
This sequence comes from Cryobacterium lyxosi, assembly GCF_004403345.1. Taxonomy (NCBI): domain Bacteria; kingdom Bacillati; phylum Actinomycetota; class Actinomycetes; order Micrococcales; family Microbacteriaceae; genus Cryobacterium; species Cryobacterium lyxosi. The sequence continues at coordinate 46,517 of NZ_SOGT01000019.1, read as the reverse complement.
GCGCATGAGCTCGACCGAACTGATCGGCTCTGCGCGTCGGTCGGTCGGCGGAAGCTGCAGGGTGCCGAGGCCGCCTTCGCCGTGCACGTGCGCGGCTGATCGGGCTGGCTCGAGCAGAGGACGCCGGGCGCCGGCAGCGACAGGAATATACGGGGCATCCGCGACATCGAGAATACGCAGGGTGTTCTCGACCACGCGCTCGAGCGAGGCATTGCCGGCCACGCAACTAATGCCGAGCACGTTGATGCCCGGGTGAGCGAGCGCGAACAGAATGGCCAGGGCGTCGTCGACCCCGGTGTCAACGTCGAGGATGACGGGGATCGCCCTGGGGGCCGCGGAATTAGTCATCCGCTCACCCTATTCCTTTGAATATGCCCCCCAATCACATCAGTGGTTTTTGGGCCGTGATCGAGCGCTGGCGAACGAAGTTCGCACGGGTGAGCGGGCCCCTATCGAACCAGGCGCACCTCGTGCAGTCTCTCGCCGAGCACCTCTTCGTTGCGCTCGAGACCGTCCGCGAGGTAGCCATTTCGGGCGTAGAAAGCGTGGGCCCGGGGGTTGTCTGCGGCTACCCACAACGACGACGGACCCGGGTCGACGACGGAATCGAAGAGCTGCTGGCCAACGCCTAAACCGTGATTGGCCTCGAGCAGGTACATGAAGAACAACTCGTTCGGGGTGGGATGGTCACCGTCGCGCGTCGGCCCGCTGCCGGCGAAGCCCACAATCTCGCCATCGACGAGCACGACATGCTGGCGGTACTGCGCACCCTGGGCCGTGAAGCGGCCCCAGAGGGCGGCCAGACGCTGTGGCCGCAGCTGCGACAGGGCGGCCTGGCTGAGCAGGTGATCGTAGGTTTCATGCCAGCAGGCGGCGTGAACGCGGCCCAGGCTTTCGGCATCTGTTTCACTGACGGGTCGAACGACAACTGTGGTGTTCATGCTTCGACACTAACCGTGTTTGGGAGTGTGTCGTGACGCTCGGATACCGCAAACGGGCCGATCTCTAAATGAGACCGACCCGTTTTCACTGTTGTTTCAAGCGGATGCTGCGGGATGAGCCCGTGAAGACTAGCCCTGCGAGCGACGCGGAGCCGAACGACCGGCCCCACCCGAGCCCGGTCCGCGAACGAGCCCACCGACTTGGAGGCTGCCGACGCGCGCTCCGCCGGAACGACCAGCGGCCGAACCGGAACGAGGTGCGCTGGCCGCGCCAGCCGGACGGCCGGATCGCTCGCGACGAGCGCCGCCGGCCGAGGCCGTGTCGCCGCCACGGCCACGGCCGCCGTCGGTGCGCTCGGTGCGCTCGGTGCGGGCACCGTCGCGATTTGCCCCGGAGCGGCTGGCACCGGCATCGCGGCCGCCACGGCTGGAATCACCGTCACGGCTGGGGCGAGCACTGCGCTCGCCCTGGGCACGGCCGCCTTGCGAGCGGCCGCCCTGCGAGCGCCCACCCTGCGACTGGCGCTGCTGCTGCGGTGCCTCGACACGGGGAAGCGGCTTGACGTAGGCGGCGACGTCGCCGACGAGGGCGTCAACGGCGGGAGAGGAGGAGTCCACGCGCTGCGGGGTCACCTTTATGGCGGCCTTGCGCAGCAGGGCGTCGGTGTCGCGCTTCTGCTCGGGCAGCACCACGGTAACGACGTCACCGGCGTGACCGGCGCGGGCGGTACGGCCCGAACGGTGCAGGTAGGCCTTGTGCTCGGCCGGCGGGTCAACGTGGATCACGAGTTCGATGTCGTCGACGTGCACGCCGCGAGCGGCGACATCCGTTGCGACGAGAACCTTGACGGTGCCGGCGCTGAACGCGGCGAGGTTGCGGTCACGGGCCACCTGCGAGAGGTTTCCGTGCAGGTCGACGGAGGGGATGCCGGCGTCGGTGAGGCTCTTGGCGAGCTTCTTGGCCTGGTGCTTGGTGCGCATGAAAAGGATACGACGGCCCGAGCCGCTCGCCAGCTTCTGCACGAGGTCTTTCTTGGCGTCGACGCCGGACACCTCGAACACGTGGTGGGTCATGGCCGAGACGAAGCTGTTGGCCTCGTCGACCGAGTGCATCACCGGGTCGTGCAGAAAACGCTTGACGATCTTGTCTACGCCGTTGTCGAGGGTGGCGGAGAACAGCATGCGCTGGCCGGTACCGGGCGTCTTGTCGAGAATGCGGGTGACGACGGGCAGAAAGCCGAGGTCGGCCATGTGGTCGGCCTCGTCGAGCACGGTGATCTCGATGGTGTCGAGGTTGACGAAGCCCTGCTTCATGAGATCTTCGAGCCGGCCGGGGCAGGCTACGACGATATCGACGCCGGCCTTGAGAGCGGCGACCTGACGGCCCTGCGAGACGCCACCGAAGATGGTGGTGGTGTTGAGGCCGTAGGCCTCAGCAAGGGGGGTGATCGCGTTGGTGATCTGAGTGGCGAGCTCGCGGGTCGGCGCGAGGATCAGGCCGAGCGGGCGGCCGGGGCGACGCTTGCCGCCGGCGAGGTTGCCGCCGAGGCGCGAGACCATCGGAATGGAGAAGGCCAGGGTCTTGCCCGAGCCGGTCTTGCCCCGGCCGAGCACGTCGCGGCCGTTCAAGGTGTCAGGAAGAGTATCGACCTGAATCGGGAAGGCGGTGTCGATTCCCTGGGAAGAGAGAACCTTGACCAGGGGAGCAGGCACGCCGAGCGTGCCGAAGGTTGTAGACAAAATGGTGCCTTTCAGGGCATCAGTCTCCTCGCCCGTTCGCTTTACCGCGCAGCGATAAGCAAACCAGGAGGATTCACATGGCGAAGGTGCCGAGGGGCACATCCGTTCGCCGTAAGAATGTTTCATTCGAAAAATCAGGTCAGCCCTGGTGGGCCGCCGGATAGAGAAGAGGGCGTTCTACGACGCAGCAAGCGCAACTACGCACTCGCAAGTACTCCTACTCTAGCGGATGCTGTCAAATCCGCGGCAGAGCCCTAGAAATGGTCGCCGTGGTAGAGCTCGCCGACCGGCACCTCGACGTCGATAATGTTGCCGCCCTGCGGCAGTGGGCAGGCCCACATCGGGTCGTACGCGCAGGAAGGGTTATAGGCGAAGTTGAAGTCGAGGATGAGGCTGTCGTCGCCCGTGCCCGGACCGAGGTCGGCGCCCTTGATGGTGTCGAGAAGGTAGCGTCCACCGCCATAGGTCCCGTCGCTTTTGCCAGCGAGGGCGTCTTTGAGCGGCAGGAACAAGCCGCCGCCGTAACTCGCCAGTCGCCACACGTCGAGCGAACCGAGGTAGGGCAGTCGGACGGTGCCGACCAGATCGAATGGCACCGTGCCGTCAGTTCCCGTTTCCACGTTCATGCGATGCGGCTGTTCGGCCCGGTGTACCTCTACCTCGAAGCGCCAGTCGGGGTCATAGGCGGCAATCGGCAGTCCGGTGAATGCCGCGCGGGCGTCGCGCAGCAACGGTGACGACGGATGCCCGGCGAACAGTTCGTCTCGCCCGGAACGCCACAGTTCGTGCCCGCTCGCCGGGCTGGTCGCGCTCAGCTGACGCACCCCCGCGTACAGTCCGGTCACAAGGCGACGCCAGTCGGCGATCTGTAGGGCGGCGAGGGAAGAGCTCATAGTGGCTACGCTACCGCCGAGGGCATGATTCACACGAAGCGATCTGCTACGACTCGGTGTTCTCAGCCTTCTCGGCGTTCTCGGTGTTCTCGGTGTTCTCGGTGTTCTCAGCGTTCTCGGCATCCTCAGTTGGGGTCACCCGTTGCGCCGAAGGCACGAAGTCCGGGTCGTCGATGCCGATGTCGTACTGCCAGTTGGGCGCGAGATGCTTCAGGCGCAGCATCCGCCACTGCCAGAACGCCCAGAAGGTCGGCCAGAGCGCGATCGTCGCCGGGCGTCCGCGAAAAATGAGCTGGTCGCGGTACAGCGTTTTGCCGGTGCCGGCCGGGTCAGGGGCGATCGCCATGCGGTGGTCCCAGAGCGTGACCGCACTCAGTGCGCCCGACACACCACGACCGGTATCGCGCAGAATTCGCACCCCATCGGCACGGTGCGTCGAATTGGCCAGCCGAATGACCTGGGTGCCCATCGGCACCAGACCGAGCATGGAGAATTCGGCGGGGTGTTCGCCCGGCTCCCAGCGGGTGGGAAAACCGTCGGCTTCGAGCGACTCCACCGCCATGAACGGGCTACTCACCTCACGGAAGACGGCCGGGCTGTGGATGGCGTGCCAGGCGGCATCCGGTGGGCAGTCGAGGATCTCTTTGAGCAGTACGCGCATTGCCCCAGTTTGGTCTGAGCGTGGCGTGCGGCACAACTAAATGCAGTACAAATGACAGGTGGCAATTCGGTTCTGGCTCGGCGTTGTACACCGCGAGCACGTGCTGCGCGGGGTCGATTTGGGCATCGCCCGCGCCAACCGCGGTGCCGGAGACCTCCTCAAGCAAATGGGGGAAGCCGATGGCATCGTCTACTACTCGCCGAAGACCGCGATCGAGGGCGACCCGCTCAGGGAGTTCACCGCGATCGGCCGCATAGCGGATGCCCACGCCTATCAGGTGGGCGACCCGGGTAACTCGTGGCGACCCTGGCGACGCCGGGCCGACTACGACCTGGATGCCTGGCCCGCGAGCATCCGCCCGCTGCTGTCGGTGCTGCAACTGACCCAGGGCAATCCCAACTGGGGGTTCCAACTGCGGCGCGGCGTGCTTGAAATCTCGCGGCACGACTTCGAGATGATCCGGCAGCAGATGCGGCGGCCCTCTGCCGACGACCGGTAGGGCGTTTGGTCAGTATTTTTTTATTAGACTCAAGCGCATGAATGGCGATCTCTGGTGGGTACCCTCGGTCATCGTTGTCGGCCTCGTGGTAGCCGGGGTCTGGGCGCTGGTGGCAGCCTCGCGCCGGCGCACGCGAACCCGGCTCGGGCAGGTGAACGCGGCCGCCACCGAGCTGGAGCGCAGCGCTTCGAGCAGCCTGGTCCGCGCCGACGACCTTGTGCAGGACGCCAGTGACGAACTCAGTTTCGCCATCGCCCAGTTCGGTGAATCCGCGACGCAGGAGTTTGCGGCGGCGCTCACGACGTCCAAGCGCCAGCTCAGCGACGCCTTCGCGCTGCAGCAGAAGCTCGACGACGCTGTGCCGGATACCGCTCTAGAACGCACCCGCTGGAACCAGCAGATTGTACAATTCGCCGATGAGGCGACCGCCCGACTGAGTAACCAGGCCCGCAATTTCACCGCCAAACGCGGCGTTGAACGTAATGCCCCGCAGCAGATGGATGAACTGCGCCGACGCCTCGACCGAATGTCCGATCGGGTTGCCGGCGGCGCGAACACCCTGGCCCGACTGGGCTTGAGCTATTCCGCGGCGGCGCTCGCACCGATCAGCGGCAACGTCGGTCGGGCCGGTACCGCTCTCGACGGGGCGCGGGCGAGTGCCGATGCCGCGGTTACCCGCCTCGAAGCAGCGTCGTCTGAACCGGTGGGGGAGCAATTGCAGGCTGCTGAGCACGCCCTATTTCAGGCAACACAACTGCTCGATGCGATCGAAACCGGCGAAGACCAGCTTCATCGCGGCTTCGTCAACCTGCAACAGGCACTGGATGCTGCCAGCTTGGAACTCGCCGAAGCCCGCGCACTGCGCGACAATCACGAGGAATCCGACACGAGCGCGTCACTCAATCACGTCATCACCGACGCCGCAGCGGTCCAGGCATCGCTCCGCGAGCCCGTTCGGCTAAGCGACCCCGCCGCAGATCTCTTGACCCTTGAGACGGCGATGAACGGGCTGGACAGCATCCGCTCGGAGGCGCGCAACCGCCAGCTGCGCCTCGACAACGCCCGAACGGCCCTGGCCGGCGCGCTGCTCACGGTGCGCAGCCAGATCACGCTCACCCGAGATTTCGTGGCTGCCAATCGGGGTCGAGTGCAAGCCGCCGGGCGCACCCGCCTCGCCGAAGCCGAGCGGCAGCTCGCGCTCGCCGTGGCCGAGAGCGACCCGGTGACGGCGCTCGATACCGCGCGTCGAGCGATGACGCACGCAACGGACGCCGACGCCCTGGCCCGCTACGACGTGCACTGACCCGCGGTCGCCGAACGTGGGTCAGCGCGAACGTGGGTCAGCGCGAACGTCGGTTAGCACGAACGTCGGTCAGCACGAACGTCGGTCAGCGCGGCGGCGGCAGCCCTGGCCCGGCGGAGGCCGCAGCCCGACGCCGGATGGCCGGTGTGATTTCGCGCCGCAGCCAGCTGATGGCGTGGGCCTGGTCGAAACGGCGCGCGCACAGGCCACAAGCGAGGGGCCGGGTGGGCTGCCGATACCGAAAGTGCGTGTGGCCGGCCGGGCAGGTGCCCACCCACGGGGCGAGCTCATTGGCGATCTCGCCGTCGTGGGTGCGCTTGCCGTCGTAGCCGAGGTCGAGTGCCATTTTCTTCCAGCGGGGTCCGTGCCCGGCGCGCGGCCCGGCCAGGGCATGCGCGACCTCGTGCAACAGGATCTGGTGCACGTCGTCGTCGGCATACCGGGAGGCGAGGTAACGCGAGACAGTGATGTGCTTCGAACTGAAATTGCATAGGCCTGCCCGCTTCTTGGCATTGTCGAAGCCGAAGGTCCAACCGGGGTCGAGGTGCGCCGCGATGAGCGCGTCGGCCCACCGGCGCACCTGCGTGAGATCGGCCATCAGGGCGCCTGCGTTCTCGCGCCGCAAGAGGGCGTTTGGGCGAGATGTGTCGTGTGGATCATCAGGGACCGACCACTACCTGAAAGAGCCGGTCGTCGCCGGCCGCCGGGGAGCCGCGGCCATCCGTGTTATTACTCACAAACCACAGTGTGCCAGCAGGGCCCGACACCACGTCGCGCAACCGGCCATAGTCCTGCACAAACCACTCGGTGGGTTCGGTTGTGGAGGACGGGCCGGTGATGGGGATGCTCCAAAGTCGTTGACCGCGCAGGCTCGCCATGAAGATGGTGTCGTTCACGATGGTGATACCGCTCGGGCTGGCCTGGTCGGTCGACCACTGCTGTTGAGGATCAATATAGGCCTCGTCACCGGCTTGGCCTTCGACCAGCGGCCAGCCGAAGTTGCCGCCGGGAACGATGCGGTTGAGCTCGTCCCAGGTGTTCTGGCCAAACTCGCTCGCCCAGAGCTGCCCGCGTGAGTCCCAGGCGAGCCCCTGCGGATTCCGGTGCCCGAACGAGTACACCACGGTGCTGAAGGGGTTGTCCTCCGGTACGCCGCCGGTCGGTGTCAGGCGCAGAATCTTACCGCCGAGCGAACCCAGGTCCTGGGCGTTGGCCGGGTCTCCGGCGTCTCCGGCGGTCGCGTAGAGCAGGCCGTCCGGCCCGAACGCGATCCGACCACCATTGTGATTTCCGGCCCGCGGGATCGAATCGAGCACGAGGGTGGGCGCCCCGAGGGTGTGGCTGCCCGGCGAGCCGGCCAGCGGCATCCGCTCGATGCGGTTGTCGGTTGCGGTCGAAAAATAGGCGTAGACCCAGCCGGCACCGCCGGGAGCCGCTTCGTCGGCCAGAAATGCCAGGCCGAGCAGCCCGCCCTCACCATTGGGCTGTGCGGCTTCGATCGTGCCAGCTACGCGCAGGCTGCCACCGGGAAGTAACTCGCGCACCCGGGTCGTGTCGCGTTCGCTGATGAGGGTGGCGCCGCCGGGCAGTCGCAGAATCGACCACGGAGCCTGAAGCCCCGAGGCGATCACGACCGGTTCTGCGACCGGATGCACCGGCGTCAGGTCCGCGGTCCCGGTCGCGCCGGGCGCGGAGGGGGCTGGTGTCGACGTTCTCGGTGTGGCGCGCGGCGCCTCCGCGCTGCACGCGGCCAGTGCCAGAACCAGCAGGGCGGCCGACACTGTGGCAGCCGCTCGCTGAAACGTATGAAAAGTCACCGTTCACCTCGCCTTCGTGGTGAACACAGCATGTCGTAGAACGCGCCCGACGGCCAGTACCCCGCCACGACGCACCGTAACTCCTGCAATTTGCGGCGCCGCTCCCCGGGTGCCGCAAGATTGTGCGGGTGGTTGAGTTGCAGGCATCGAATTGCAGGAGTTATGCGGGAAGGGAATTGGACCCGCGGGCCGCGATGTGCGACTCCACTACTGCAACGGCGAGCAGTGAACTGTCGAGTTCGTCGGCGTCTGCGCCGTCTTTCTCGCGCAGAAAAACGGCCGCGGTGAAGTCCGCAAGCGCGCCGTCGAGGTTGCCCTGGTCGAAGTACACCTTGCCGCGGTGCTGCCGGGCGTAGGCGGCCAGCCGGGTCCACTCGTGCACCTCAGAGTCGAGGATGCAGTGGGTCAGTTCGCTCGCGGCCTCGTCGAGCTTGCCCTGAAACTGCAAAACCTGGGCACGACGGATGCGACTGGCCACCGCCTGCTCCCGGTTGCCGGTGAAGCGGGACTGGCGCAGCGCCTCGTTCGCAATTTCCCAGGCTTCGTCGAGCCGACCGACCAGACGCAGCAGGGCGACCTTCTCGTTGAGCGCGGCCAGGCTCCGCAGGTTGCCGAGCTCGACGAGCCGCTCGCCGGCGGCCAGCAGGTCAACTTTTTCGCGCAGAGTGATGGGGTCGTAACCGATGATGAAACTCAGGGTGTGTTCCTGTAATGACGAGGGCGGCCGGGGCCGCGCGGGATAAACGGGTGCCCCCAGAATACCGCCGCCAATGTGAATCCGGTCGCAGGTCAGTGCCCAATCTGAAACACCGTGCGGCCCGGCAACGGCGACTGCGTCGACGTCTCGTCGGTCGCCACGAGCGACCCGGCCATGAACTGCTTCAGCTCGGTGCCCTCGATCACCTTGGCCGGGTGCGGTCCGTTCGCAAGCAGCCGGGGAATCCAGTTGAGGTCGATCGGGGTGTGCGCGGCGATGAATACGATGTTGCCGAAGCGGCGGCCCTTGAGCACCTGCGTCTCGGCGAATCCGATCACGTGCGGAAACACCGCCGAGAGGGTTGCGGCCTGGCCACGAGCGAACGCGAGGCCGGGGCCATCCGCTACGTTGACGGCGAGCACGCCGCGCGGCGACAACAGCGGAGCGGCGAGAGCGAAGAATTCGCGGCTCGTGACGTGTTTCGGGGTGCGCGCGCCCGAGAAGATATCCACCACGACAAGGTCGACGGCTCCCTGGAGTCCGGCCGGCAGCTTGCCGAGCACCTCGCGGGCATCGCCGTGGCGCACGCGCAGCTGGGCGCGCTTGTCCCACGGCAAAACCTCCCGCACGAGGTCGATCAGGTCGCTCTCGATCTCGACGACCTGCTGGCGGGAGCCCGGCCGGGTCGCCTCCACATAGCGCGGCAGGGTCAGCGCGCCCGCTCCGAGGTGCACGGCGGTGATTGGCTCGTGAGGTTCCCCGAGCAGGTCGATGACGTGCCCGATGCGCTGGATGTACTCGAAGAACAGCTCATCGGGGTGGTCGATGTTCACGTGCGACTGCGGCGTGCCGTCGACCACGAGCTGAAAGCTGCCGGGAGTGAACCGGTCCGGTTCGATCACCGCCGTGTGCCCGCTCAACTTCAAGACGACAGCCGGATGCTCGTCGGATGCCTCACCCTTGCGCCCAGTACTCATGGTTCCAGTCTGCGCCCTGGCTGCTCGCGATCTGCGCGCACCATCCGTCCCGGGAGCATAAGACGTGCCGTTTTGCGGCGGCCAAGCGGGCAGTTCGTGCGCTTCCGCGGTGGGTAGAGCGGCGGGTTATACCTGAGAATTTACACATATGCAAGATTCGGGTGGACATGCCGCTAATTGGGGCATATGCTTACTCCTTACGCTCCCAGAAAAACCTTGCCTTCATATTGCGGTCGGCTTTGCGTGTTCAAGCCACCTTGAGGCACATTTCCTACGAGATTCTTTCCTAGGGTCTGCGGAGTCATCACCAATAACAATAACTAGACCTGACGGGGTCCACGGAGGTTATTTCCTTGGCTGCTGCGCGCAACGCAACCACCAACTCACCCAAGAACGGCCGCTCAGCTGAGCGCCTGTCGTTCGCAAAGATCAGCGACCACTTGAACGTTCCGGATCTGCTCGCTTTGCAGACCGAGAGCTTCGACTGGCTTGTCGGCAACGACATCTGGAAGGCTCGCATCGCCGAGGCCCAGAAAGCCGGCCGCCAGGACCTGCCGAATCGCACCGGGCTCGATGAGATCTTCGAGGAGATCTCTCCCATCGAAGACCTCGGCGAAACGATGCAGCTGTCCTTCACCAACCCGGAGCTCGAGCCGGAGAAGTACACCATTGATGAGTGCAAGGAAAAGGGTAAGACCTACTCCGCACCCCTCTACGTGAACGCTGAGTTCATGAACCACCTCACCGGTGAGATCAAAACCCAGACCGTGTTCATGGGTGACTTCCCGTTGATGACCCCCAAGGGCACCTTCGTGATCAACGGCACCGAGCGTGTCGTCGTGTCGCAGCTGGTGCGCTCCCCGGGCGTGTATTTCAACCGCGAGCAGGAGAAGACGTCTGACAAGGACATCTACTCCGCCCGTGTCATTCCGAGCCGTGGTGCCTGGCTCGAATTCGAGATCGACAAGCGCGACCAGGTCGGTGTGCGCATCGACCGCAAGCGCAAGCAGTCCGTCACCGTGTTCCTGAAGGCCCTCGGTCTCACCAGCGAGGAGATCCTCGAGGAGTTCAAGGGTTACGCGTCCATCGAGCTCACCCTCGAGAAGGACAACATCCTCACCAAGGAAGAAGCCCTCAAGGACATCTACCGCAAGCTCCGTCCCGGCGAGCAGGTTGCCGCCGAGGCTGCGCGTGCGCTCCTCGACAACTTCTTCTTCAACTCCAAGCGCTACGACCTGGCCAAGGTTGGTCGTTACAAGATCAACCGCAAGCTCGGCCTCGAAGCGCCGCTGAGTGACTCCGTACTGACGCTGGCGGACATCCTGGCCACCATCAAGTACCTGGTCGCCCTGCACGACAACCAGACCACCCTTCCGGGCCTGCGCGACGGCAAGATGACCGAAATCAACATCGACATCGACGACATCGACCACTTCGGTAACCGTCGTATCCGTGCTGTTGGCGAGCTCATCCAGAACCAGGTGCGTACCGGCCTGTCCCGCATGGAACGCGTCGTTCGTGAGCGCATGACCACGCAGGATATCGAAGCGATCACCCCGCAGACCCTGATCAACGTGCGCCCCGTCGTGGCTGCGATCAAGGAGTTCTTCGGTACGTCCCAGCTCTCGCAGTTCATGGACCAGAACAACCCGCTCGCCGGATTGACGCACAAGCGTCGCCTCAGCGCGCTGGGCCCGGGTGGTCTGTCCCGCGACCGCGCCGGCGTCGAGGTGCGAGACGTTCACCCCTCGCACTACGGCCGCATGTGCCCCATTGAGACCCCGGAAGGCCCGAACATCGGCCTGATCGGTTCGCTCGCCTCGTTCGCGCAGATCAATGCGTTCGGTTTCATCGAGACGCCGTACCGTCGTGTACTCAACAACAAGGTCACCGAGACGATCGATTACCTCACCGCGAGCGAAGAGGACGACTTCATCGTCGCCCAGGCCAACGCGCCGCTCACCAAGGACTCGCACTTTGCCGAGGCCCGCGTGCTCGCTCGTAAGAAGGGTGGCGAGGTCGACCTCGTTCCCGCTGAAGACATCGGCTACATGGATGTCTCGCCGCGTCAGATGGTGTCGGTCGCGACCAGCCTCATCCCGTTCCTCGAGCACGACGATGCAAACCGCGCACTCATGGGTGCCAACATGCAGCGTCAGGCGGTGCCGCTGCTGCTGTCCGACAGCCCACTCGTCGGAACCGGCATGGAGGTCTACACGGCCATCGACGCCGGTGACGTGCTCACCGCGTCGAAGCCCGGTGTGGTCTCCGAGGTGTCGGCTGACGTCGTCACCATCCAGCTCGATGAGGGCGGCACGCAGGACTACTACCTGCGCAAGTTCTCGCGCTCCAACCAGGGCACGAGCTTCAACCACCGCGTGATCGTCAACGCCGGTGAGCGCATCGAAGCCGGCGAGGTTATCGCCGACGGACCCGCCACCGACCAGGGCGAGCTCGCCCTCGGAAAGAACCTGCTCGTGGCATTCATGCCGTGGGAAGGCTACAACTTCGAGGACGCGATCATCCTGAGCCAGAACTTGGTCAAGGACGACACCCTCTCCTCGATTCACATCGAAGAGTACGAAGTGGATGCCCGCGACACCAAGCTGGGCAAGGAAGAGATCACTCGCGACCTTCCCAACGTGTCCCCGGACTTCCTCGCCGACCTCGACGAGCGTGGCATCATCCGGATCGGAGCCGAGGTTCGCCCCGGCGACATCCTCGTGGGCAAGGTCACGCCGAAGGGCGAGACCGAGCTTTCCGCGGAGGAGCGCCTGCTGCGCGCCATCTTCAACGAGAAGAGCCGCGAAGTTCGCGACACGAGCTTGAAGGTTCCCCACGGTGAGCGCGGCACCATCATCGGTGTCAAGGTGTTCGACTCGCAGGACGGCGACGACGAGCTCGGCTCGGGCGTCAACCAGCGCGTGGTCGTGTTCATCGCCCAGAAGCGCAAGATCACCGAGGGTGACAAGCTCGCCGGCCGTCACGGCAACAAGGGTGTCATCTCCCGCATTCTGCCGATCGAGGACATGCCGTTCCTCGCCGACGGAACCCCGGTCGACATCATCCTCAACCCGCTCGGTATCCCCGGTCGCATGAACTTCGGCCAGGTGCTCGAAACGCACCTCGGCTGGATTGCGAAGCAGGGCTGGAACGTCGAGGGTAAGCCGAAATGGGCTGCTCGTCTTCCGGAGCACGCTTTCAGTGCCGCCCCCGGCACGAAGGTCGCCACCCCGGTATTCGACGGCGCGCTCGAGATCGAGATCGAGGGTCTCCTGGACTCCACGACCCTGACCCGCGACGGCGAACGCCTCATCGGTTCCACCGGAAAGACCCAGCTCTTCGACGGCCGCTCCGGCGAGCCGTTCCCGATGCCGGTGTCCGTTGGATACATGTACATCCTGAAGCTCCACCACCTCGTCGACGACAAGATCCACGCTCGTTCGACCGGCCCGTACTCCATGATCACGCAGCAGCCGCTGGGTGGTAAGGCGCAGTTCGGTGGACAGCGTTTCGGTGAGATGGAGGTGTGGGCGCTCGAAGCATACGGAGCTGCTTATGCCCTGCAGGAACTCCTGACCATCAAGTCTGACGATATCCTCGGCCGCGTCAAGGTGTACGAAGCCATCGTCAAGGGTGAGAACATCCAGGAACCCGGCATTCCCGAGAGCTTCAAGGTTCTGATCAAGGAAATGCAGTCGCTGTGCTTGAACGTCGAGGTGCTCTCGGCCGATGGCACCGCAGTCAGCCTGCGCGACACGGATGACGAGGTGTTCCGGGCTGCGGAAGAGCTCGGCATCAATATTTCCACCCGGTTTGAGTCGTCGTCCATCGACGACATCTAAGCCTGGCCCGAAGAAACTTCGAAAACTTTCCAAGGAGAGAAATTGCTCGACGTAACAACATTTGACGAGCTTCGTATTGGCCTGGCTACCGCTGACGACATCCGTCGTTGGTCGCACGGTGAGGTCAAGAAGCCCGAAACCATCAACTACCGCACGCTCAAGCCGGAAAAAGACGGCCTGTTCGGCGAGCAGATCTTCGGCCCCTCGCGGGACTGGGAATGCTCGTGCGGCAAGTACAAGCGTGTTCGCTTCAAAGGAATCGTCTGCGAGCGTTGCGGTGTAGAGGTCACGAAGTCGTCGGTGCGCCGTGAGCGCATGGGCCACATCGAACTCGCTGCCCCGGTCACGCACATCTGGTACTTCAAGGGTGTGCCCTCGCGTCTCGGCTACCTGCTGGACATGGCTCCGAAGGACCTCGAAAAGGTCATCTACTTCGCCGCATACATGGTCATCACGGTTGACGAAGACGGTCGCCACCAGGACATGCCCGGCCTCGAGAACGAGTTGCGTCTCGAACTCAAGACCATCGAGTCCAGCCGCGACTCGCGCATCGCCGATCGCCTGCAGCGCCTCGAAACCGACCTCGCAGCACTGGAGGCCGAAGGCGCCAAGAGCGACCAGAAGAAGCGCACGAAAGACGCCGCCGAAAAGGAAATGGGCCAGGTTCGTAAGTCCCTGGACGAGCAGATCGCGCACCTCGAGCGCGTGTGGGAAGACTTCCGCACCCTCAAGGTCGGCGACCTGAAGCCGGAAGATTCCGTTTTCCACGAGCTCCAGGACCGTTTCGGTATGTACTTCGAGGCCTTCATGGGTGCCGAAGCCATCAAGAAGCGCCTCGAGGCCTTCGACCTGGTCACCGAGAGCGAAAACCTGCACCTGCAGATCGCCGAGGGCAAGGGTCAGAAGAAGATCCGCGCCATCAAGCGCCTGCGCGTGGTGAACGCGTTCATCATGACCGGCAACTCGCCGGCCGGAATGGTGCTCGACGTCGTTCCCGTGCTCCCGCCGGAACTGCGCCCGATGGTTCAGCTCGACGGTGGACGTTTCGCCACGAGCGACCTGAACGACCTCTACCGTCGTGTGATCAACCGCAACAACCGCCTGCGTCGTCTGCTCGACCTCGGTGCTCCCGAGATCATCGTGAACAACGAAAAGCGCATGCTGCAGGAGGCCGTCGACGCACTGTTCGACAACGGTCGTCGTGGTCGCCCCGTTACCGGTACCGGTAACCGTGCCCTGAAGTCCCTGAGCGACATGCTCAAGGGAAAGCAGGGTCGGTTCCGTCAGAACCTGCTCGGCAAGCGCGTGGACTACTCGGGCCGTTCGGTCATCGTGGTCGGCCCGCAGCTCAAGCTGCACCAGTGTGGTCTGCCCAAGCAGATGGCACTCGAGCTGTTCAAGCCGTTCGTGATCAAGCGCCTGATCGATTTGAGCCACGCTCAGAACATCAAGGCCGCCAAGCGCATGGTCGAACGCTCACGCCCGCAGGTCTGGGACGTGCTCGAGGAGATCATCCGCGAGCGCCCCGTCATGCTCAACCGTGCACCCACCCTGCACCGCCTGGGCATCCAGGCCTTCGAGCCTCAGCTCGTTGAAGGTAAGGCAATCCAGCTGCACCCGCTCGTCTGCGCGGCGTTCAACGCCGACTTCGACGGTGACCAGATGGCTGTCCACCTTCCGCTTTCCGTTGAGGCCCAGGCCGAGGCACGCATCCTGATGCTCGCCTCGAACAACATCCTCAAGCCGTCTGACGGCCGCCCGGTCACCTTGCCCACCCAGGACATGATCATCGGTCTGCACCACCTCACCACGATGAAGGAAGGTGTGGTCGGAGAAGGCCGTGCTTTCTCCAGCGTGTCCGAGGCCATTCTCGCGTTCGACCAGAAGTCGCTCGACCTGAATGCCAAGGTGCGCATCCGCTTGACCGACAAGTACTTCACCGAGGGCACGCAGCCCGACGGTGTCGAACTGGTCAACGGTCAGGCTGTCGGAACCGTTCTGGTCACCACGAGCCTCGGCCGCGCCATCTTCAACGAGGCGCTCCCGGCCGACTACCCGTACTTCGAAGACGTTGCCAACAAGGTCACCATGTCGACCATTGTCAACGACCTCGCGGAGCGGTACGTCAAGGTGGAGGTTGCTGCAACCCTCGACCGGATCAAGGATGCCGGTTTCTACTGGGCAACCCGTTCCGGTGTGACCGTTGCGCTGAGCGACATCCTCACCCCGCCGAACAAGCCGCAGATCGTTGCCGGCTATGAGAAGCAGGCCGCCAAGGTTCAGGCACAGTTCGAGAAGGGTCTCACGACCGACCTCGAGCGTCGCCAGGAGCTCATCCAGATCTGGACCCGTGCCACGGAAGACGTCGCCGCAGCCATGCAGGCGAACTTCCCGGCCGACAACACCATCAACCGCATGGTCACCTCTGGTGCTCGTGGTAACTGGCTGCAGGTGCGCAACATCGCCGGCATGCGAGGCCTCGTGAACAACCCGAAGGGTGAGATCATCCCTCGCCCGATCATCTCGAGCTACCGCGAAGGCCTGTCCGTCGCCGAGTACTTCATTGCTACTCACGGTGCTCGTAAGGGACTGGCTGACACGGCTCTGCGTACCGCTGACTCGGGTTACCTCACCCGTCGTCTGGTGGACGTCTCGCAGGATGTCATCATCCGCGAAGACGACTGCGGAACGACGAAGGGTCTCGAACTGCCCATCGCCGGAACCGATGCCACGACCGGTGCGCTCCTGCGTGACGAAGACGGCGGACTGCTGGTCGACTTCAACGTCGAGAACGCGGTCTACGCTCGCAGCCTGGCCGCAGCCGCGGTCAACGCTGCTGGTGAGGTCATCGCCGACGCCGGAGACGATGTCGGAGACGTGCTCATCGCCAAGCTCATCGCCGGTGGTGTCGAAACCATCAAGGTGCGCTCGGTACTCACCTGTGAGTCGGCTGTCGGTGTGTGTGCGGTCTGCTATGGCCGGTCGCTCGCAACGGGCCAGCTCGTCGACATCGGTGAGGCCGTCGGTATCATCGCCGCACAGTCCATCGGTGAGCCCGGCACCCAGCTGACCATGCGTACCTTCCACACGGGTGGGTCGGCATCCGCTGACGACATCACCCAGGGTCTGCCGCGTGTTCAGGAGCTGTTCGAGGCGCGCACCCCCAAGGGTGCGTCACCCATCGTCGACTCCGCCGGACGCATCACGATCGAGGACTCGGACAAGGGTCGTAAGGTCATCCTGACCCCCGACAACGGCGACGAAGCAATCGCCTACCCGGTGCTGAAGCGTTCAACCCTTCTCGTTGAGGATGGTCAGCACGTCGATCTCGGACAGCAGATCATCATCGGCGCCGTCGACCCGAAGGAAGTTCTTCGCGTCAAGGGTGTTCGCGCGGTGCAGAAGCACCTCGTCTCCGGTGTGCAGGAGGTCTACCGTTCGCAGGGTGTACCGATTCACGACAAGCACATCGAGGTCATCGTTCGTCAGATGCTTCGTAAGGTGACCGTCGTCGAACACGGTGACACCGGACTGCTCCCGGGCGAGCTCGTTGATCGGTTGAAGTACAACGACCTCAACCGCACCGCGCTCACCGAGGGCAAGAAGACGGCATCCGCTCGCCAGGAGGTCATGGGTATCACCAAGGCTTCCCTCGCGACCGAGTCCTGGCTGTCGGCCGCTTCCTTCCAGGAGACCACCCGGGTTCTGACCCAGGCGGCCATGGAAGGCAAGAGCGACCCGCTGATGGGCCTCAAGGAGAACGTGATCATCGGTAAGTTGATCCCGGCCGGCACCGGTCTTCCCCGCTACCGCGACGTTAGCGTCGAGGCGACGGAAGAAGCCAAGGCTGAGCGTTACCCGAACCGCATCTTCACCGAAGATGCCACGTTCGCCGAGGGTGACCTGAGCTTCGTCGATTTCGACAGTTTCTCGTCGGACGACCTGACTCCGGGAACGTATAACTAGTACCCGGCAGCTCTAAACGGATGGCCCCTGCTTCGGCAGGGGCCATTCGTCGTTTAAGTAGACCTTCGACGGACCGGCGAGCGGATGACGTGGGGCGGTGTCGCGCGCTGCCGTCCGTCGCCGGGCCCACCTTGTGAACGCGGGCCCAGTTTATAGACTGGGCCCGCGGACGGGGCCCGGGCCCCGTCCGCACAGGGGACGGTCGGCGAGAGGGCGTGGGGGGACGTATACTCGAGAAGTAGAGTATCTGTGACCAGTTCGGGGGAGAACCGCGTGGCAACCCTGACCGAGATTCTTATTCTGCACGGTCTGCTTCCGATCGAAGCTCTCGACACCCTGCTAGCGGGAGATCCTGCCGACGAGGGCGCCGTTCGGGGGCTTGTCGACAGTGGAGTGATCACCGAGCTGCAGTTCGCGAAGGCGCGGGCAGCCCAGGCCAACCTGCCCTTCGTCGAACTGCTCGAGTATGCGGTCGAGGCGAGTGCCCTCGCCCTCGTGTCGGCGCTGCTCTGTCGACGACACGAAGTGCTGCCAATCGGAATTGAAGGCGGGCGGCTCGTGCTCGCTATGGTCGACCCCGGCAATGTGTTCGCGCTCGACGATGTCGGTGAAGCCTCTCGACTGCGAGTGTCCCCGGTGGTGGCCGAACGCAGCGACCTGCTCGCTGCGATCGCGCGCTTCCATCGCGCCGATGACGAACTCAGCAACCTCACCACGGCGCTCGAGGAAGAGAACGATTCGAATATGTCGGCGCCTGAGGCGTCCGATGAGGCGAGCGACGATGCCGCACCCATTGTGCGCTTCGTCAATTTGCTGGTGAGCCAGGCCATTCAGGACAAGGCCAGCGATATACACATCGAACCGGGTGAGGTCAGCCTGCGAGTGCGATACCGCATCGACGGTGTTCTACACGAGATGCCGAGCGCACCGAAGAGTATTCAAAACGGTGTCATCAGCCGCTTGAAAATCATGGCCGACATCGACATCGCCGAGCGCCGCAAACCGCAGGACGGCCGTATGTCGGTCAGCCACGGTGGCCGCAAGATCGACCTGCGCGTGGCCACCCTGCCAACGGTCTGGGGTGAAAAGGTCGTCATGCGTATCCTAGACAACTCGACCACGAGCATGGACCTGCGCGATCTGTCCCTGCTCGACCACAACTATGACGCCTTCAAAACGGCCTACTCGAAGCCGTACGGAATGATCCTGGTGACCGGGCCTACCGGGTCGGGCAAGTCGACGACCCTGTACACGACCCTGTATTCGGTGGCTCGCCCGGAGATCAATGTGATCACCGTCGAAGATCCGGTGGAGTATCGCATGGTCGGTATCAACCAGGTGCAGGTGAATCCAAAGGCGGGACTGACCTTTGCGAGTGCCCTGCGCAGCATTCTGCGGTGCGATCCCGATGTCGTTCTGCTCGGCGAGATTCGCGACCACGAGACCGCCCAGATCGCTATCGAGGCAGCGCTCACCGGGCACCTCGTGCTCTCCACCCTGCACACCAATAATGCACCGAGCGCGATCACGCGCCTCACCGAAATGGGCATCGAGCCCTTTCTCGTGGGCAGCGCACTCGACTGCGTCGTCGCCCAACGCCTGGCCCGCCGCCTGTGCGAACGCTGCAAAATGCCTGACCTTCGGAGCCGAGAGCAGCTCGCGCACCTGCGATTTCCGCTCGAGCCTGACCTGGCACTGCCCGTCATCTACCAAGCGAACGGATGCGCCAGCTGCTCCAATACCGGCTACCGTGGGCGGCTTGCCGTGCACGAGGTGATGACAGTGACCGAGGATATCGAACGGCTGTGCGTGGCGCGTGCGTCAAGCGCGGAGATCGCGCACACCGCCCAGGAGCAGGGAATGGTCAGTCTCCGGGACGATGGCTGGGCCAAGGTCGGGCTCGGGTTCACCTCGGTGGACGAAATTCTGCGCGTGGTCGCTTAGGTCGAAAGGACAGTCACGATGAGTCAGGAAATTTACGAGATTCCGGTCACGCCGCCGGGCGTCGCTGCGGAAAGCTGGCCGCTCGACGACCCGGATCTTGACGTCGGGCCGGACCCCGCGCTGGTGGCTGCGCTGCGCGAGGTTGTCGTTCAGAGCGCCTCCGACCTGCACGTGACGGTGGGGGCGCCGCCGTGCATCCGCCTCGACGGCGGGCTGCGGCCGATTGCCGGGGCCGCGGTGTGGAAGCGTGACAAGGTCGCCACGGCATTGTTCAGCCTGCTGACCCGCGAGCAGCGGCGCCAGTTCGAAGAGGAACTCGAGCTCGACTTTGCCTACACGACTTCGGGAGCCCGGTTCCGGGTGAATTACTTTCAGCAGCGTGGAAGCGTCGGTGGTGCTTTTCGCCTGATTCCCGGGGAGATCAAACAGCTCGGCGAGCTCGGTGTGCCCGATGCGGTGGCCCAGTTCGCCCAGCTGCCCCGAGGCCTGGTGCTCGTGACCGGCCCCACCGGATCAGGTAAGTCGACGACCCTGGCCGCGCTCATCGACCTGGTCAACCGCACCCGGGCCGACCATATCGTCACGGTGGAAGACCCGATCGAGTTTCTGCACCAGCATCAGAAATCCCTGATCAACCAGCGTGAGGTCGGCCACGACACCCACAGTTTCGCATCCGCTCTCAAACACGTGCTGCGGCAGGACCCCGATGTGATTCTCATCGGAGAATTGCGCGACCTCGAGACGGTCTCGGTAGCCCTGACCGCGGCCGAGACCGGCCACCTCGTATTCGCGACCCTGCACACCCAAGACGCCGCTCAGACCATCGACCGAGTCATCGACGTGTTTCCGCCGTACCAGCAGGGGCAGGTGCGGGCCCAGCTCGCCGCGACCCTGCAGGGTGTCGTTTGCCAGGCATTGGTGAAGAAAGTCGGCGGCGGCCGGGTCGTCGCCACCGAAATTCTTATCGTCACGCCAGCCGTGGCCAACCTCATTCGCGAAGGCAAGACCTACCAGATCGCCTCCGCCATGCAGGCCGGACGAGCCCTGGGCATGCACACTATGGACCAGCACCTCGCCGAACTCGTCAACGCCGGGTCGATCACCCGCAAGGCCGCTGAAGACAAGGCGCAGGATCAGGAAAGCCTCGCCCAACTGATTCGAAAATCGGACAGCAGTGACCTCGCCGCCGGGCCGTCGGCGTTTGACGGCATCGACTTCGGCGACTCCTACTCCAACCGGGAACAGCGATGACCGCCGGTGCTGTTTTCGCGTACAAGGGCCGCACCGCGGTCGGCAAGATCGTCACCGGTCGTTTGGATGCCGTCTCCGAGAACGCCGCAATGCAGCGCCTGCGCGCCATGGGGCTTGCGCCGATCTCGGTGGCCGAGGTCAACGTGGGTACCGGGCTGAAACGAGAAGTGCGCATACCCGGTTTCAGCAAGGGCATCGGACTGAAGGACCTCGCCGTCATGAGCCGACAGATGGCGACCATGACGAGTGCCGGGCTGTCCCTGCTGCGTACCCTGAACATCCTGTCGGAGCAGACCGAGAACCCCCAACTCGCCCGCATTCTGGCGACCATTCGCACCGAGGTGGAGACTGGGTCCTCGCTCTCCGAGGCGATGATGAAACACGCCGCCGTGTTCCCCCCGATCATGATCAACCTCGTGCGGGCCGGGGAGACCGGCGGTTTTCTTGAAAGCTCACTCACCTCGGTGGCCGCCGACTTCGAGTCGGAGGTGAAATTGCGCGACACGATCAAGTCAGCGCTCGCCTATCCGGTCGTAGTGCTCATCATGGCCGTGCTCGCCGTAATCGGCATGCTGATCTTCATCGTGCCGGTGTTCGAGAAGATGTTCGCTGGCCTCGGCGGGGAGTTGCCACTGCCGACCCAGTTTCTGGTCGTGCTGTCGAAAATGATGGTCTGGCTCGGGCCGCTACTGCTTGTGCTCGGCACCGCCTTTGCGTTCTGGTGGCGCACTAACAAGAACACCGAAGCGGTTCGTCGCCGGGTCGACCCGTTCAAGCTCAAATTGCCGGTGTTCGGGCCCTTGCTCATGAAGCTCGCCATTGCGCGGTTCAGCCGAAACTTCTCGACCATGATCGCCGCCGGCGTGCCCATCTTGCAGTCGCTGGCCATTGTCGGCGAGACGAGCGGAAACTGGGTGATTGAATCCGCGCTACGCAAGGTGGCCGAGTCGGTGCGCCAAGGCGGGTCGATCGCCGGGCCGCTGGCGCAGGCGCCGATCTTCCCCCCCATGGTCGTGCAGATGATCGCCGTCGGCGAAGACGCCGGTGCCCTCGAGCAGATGCTCGCCAAGGTTGCTGACTTCTACGACCAGGAGGTGCAGGCCACCACGGAACAACTCACGGCACTCATCGAGCCGCTGATGATCGCGTTCATCGGAGTGGTGATCGGCGGCATGATCGTCGCCCTCTATCTGCCCATGTTCAGCATCTTTGAATACGTGAAATAGCCGGTCTGAGATTGCTGGAATAAGTTTTCGCAATACCCCCCAATTAAGGGTAGAAAACCGTAAGATCAGAACAAGTGAGAATGTCACATTTCCCATATTCCCACTTTTCCCAGCCCGCAGCAGTTCCACAGCATAAGGAAACCACGCTCATGATCCGACCCCTGATCCACCGCACCCTGCACGCACTCTCCCGCACCCGCACGGCGATTCGAGAACGGCAACAGGGCTTCACCCTGATCGAGCTGCTCGTGGTCGTGCTCATTATCGGCGTGCTTGCCGCTGTGGCGATTCCGATCTTTCTCAACCAGCAGGAGGGCGCCAAAGACAGCGCCGTCAAAGCCCAGATCACCCAGGCGAAGACCGCCGTAGTCGCCGAGATCGTCACAAAGGGTTTCCCCACAAGTCTCGCTGCTGCGAGCGCGTACACCCCGAGTGATGAGGTCACCGTCTTGCTGACCGGCTCAGCGACAGCGTTCTGCATCTCGGGCCAGTTCGATGGCTCTGCCCGTATCTTCGCGATCGATGACAACGGTGCTGCCCTGCAAGGGACCTGCGTCTCAGGCGTCGCGACCCCGTAGTCGGTGCCGGGTGGGGTGCCAGAAGTGGCTCCCCACCCGCATTCGTCTCGTGAACCCGCCGAATCCATCCATTCTCAGTGCAACGCTACGATCCGCCGAAAGGGGCGAGCATGCCCGATTCGCCGCGTCGCTCGAATTCGTGCAACGAAAGCGGATTCGGAGTGGTCGAAATCGTCGTGGCCATGTTCCTCATCGGGCTCTTAGCCGTTGCCTTTCTGCCGATTCTCGTGCAGAGTGTGCGCGTCTCCGATACGAACGTGACCATCGCCGCGGCGACTCAGGTCGTTGCCCAGCAACTGGAGCGGGTTGGAGCTGCCGGGTCGAGTTGCTCGGCGGTCAAGGCCGTCACCGCGAGTGTTCCGGCAGCGGTGGAAACGAAACGTGGTTTGCTGCAACCGCACTTGAGGCTCAACCTGCCGTCTACCGACGTCTGCGCCGAGCCGTACCTGCGCGTCGTGCAGATGAGGGTGTGGGCATCGGGCGTCGGGTCGAAGGACGAGCTGGCCGCCGCGGAAACACTCATTCTGTTGGATGCGCCATGACTTGCCAAGCGACGTCAGCCTCGCGCCCTCTGGATTCGGGATACACCTTGATCGAACTTCTTGTCTATGTGAGTTTTGCCGTGCTGGTGCTCACGATCATCGGCGGCATGCTGATCAGCTCGGTGGGAACAGAGCGGGACGTGCGCAGCACGACCGAGGCGACCAACCTCGGGCAGCTGATCAGTCGGTCCGTGCAATCAGGGGTGAGAAACGCTTCGCAGGTCTCACTGCAGAGCATCGACGACACCCAGTTTCTCGTGGCGCGAACCGCAGGCAGCGCCACCTCGGTGGTCTGGTCGTGCCAGGCCTGGTTCTACGCTCCGGTTAACGGCGGCTCGCTGTACACGAAGCGCACTTCACCGGCGAGTCTCATCACCGCACCCGTCTCTGGTGACCTGGGTAGCTGGATCAAGCTGGGCGACGGCGTCAGCACGACCGGTGCGGCGGTCTTCGGCGGGGTAAACGACCGCATCACCGTAGCCCTCACCCTCGATGCCGGCGCGCAAAAACCCGTGGACGTCAACACGACGGTAACGCCGCGCACACTCGCAACGATTGGTGAACCATGCTTGTGAAGCGCGACGGTGCAAGCGCTGAGGACGGCAGCGCACTCATGGCGGTGATCGGTGTCATGGGCGTGATGATTGTGATCACCCTCACTCTGACCGCGGCCACCCTAAACGCGCTTGATTTCACGGAAAGCACCCGCGCCTCGGTGCAATCGGTGGCGGCCGCCGAAAGCGGAGTCAGCGCCGCCCGGCTCAGTCTGACCCAGGGCATCTGCCGGGCCAGCTACTCGCGATCCTCACCGCAATTCACAGCCGAGATGGCATATTCCCTGAGCTCGACCGACAACGTATGGGTGGCGGGCTGCCCGGCCGCCGGCGTCGCGGCTGTGCGCTTGCGGGTTGAGTCAACTGGAAGCTCGTTGACCGCGTCGGCGTCGGATAAGACTCGAGTCGAGGCGATCTTCGAGTACGAGTCAGCCGTCCCCCCGGGCGTGCAGCCGAGTGGTGCGGCCATGTACCTCTATGGCGGTGTCGTGTTCATGAACAATGCGGACCTGCTCGTGGCCGAGTCGGGCCGGGCGGCCATCCAGGTAAAGAACGGAAACGTATCGTGCTCCAATAACACGGTGATCGAGGGTGATGTAGTCGTTTCGGCCGGCAGCCTCAATATCGGCGGATGCTCCATAGAGGGTAACGCGTGGGCCACCGGTGCCGCGACGCTCGGTGCCGTAACGGGCAACCTCACCGCGGCGAGCGTGAACCTGACGGCGGCCCAACAGGCCAGCAGGATCGGCGGCGTCTACACGCGCTATACCGTCGGAACACCGATTCCCACGGTGCCGCCCTGGGTCGATCTGAACTACACACCGAGCGACTGGATCGACGCAAGTGGAGTGCCGTATAAGGTCGCGTCAATCGGGGCTGGGTGCACCATTGACGCGCAGACCCTCTCTGCGGCCGCGAACGGTGGTAAACCCGTCATCATCAACGCCCTGGCTGCGTGCTCTTCTGGTGTCACCGCCGTCGGTACGGTAAAGCTCAGCTCCGATGTCGTGATTTTTGCCAACAGATTCACCTTCGTCAACAACGTGCATTTTCAGTCCTCGTCGACATCTCGACACAAAGTATGGTTCATCACGCCCGACCGGGTGGCCGACCACCTGCCCACCTGTGGCGCGTCGCAAGGCGACTTTTTGATGAAGAACAGCTTCACGGTAGCGCCCACACTCGACGCCATGACCTACACACCCTGCCGGTTCAACGCCATGAATAGTTTCGAGTGGCGCGGCCAGCTCTACGCGAACGGGGCCAACGACTTCAAAAACAACACCCGGTTCGAATCTGCGCCGCTCGGTCTGCCAGGAATCGACCTCGACACGGGCACGGTGACCGGAAACGGTTCGGCTGGCGCTGTTTCCCGGCTCGGAAACATGACGTCAATGAGGGACCTGAGTGATGGATAGCACACCGTGACGCGCCACGTTGTTGGCATCGACATTGGCCGGGCTTCGCTGCGGGCGATCGAACTGGCCGATGCTGACCGGGAGCAGCCGACCATTGTGCGATTCCATGAGGAGGCGTTGCCCGACGGCGCCGTGGGACGCGGCGAGGTACTCGAACCCAACACGGTCGCCTCGCAGCTGAAACGGTTGTGGGCGGGCGGCAAATTCACCAGCAAGAATGTCGTCATCGGCATGGGGAACCATCGGGTGGTTGCTCGAGACCTGACCGTTCCGGCGCAGTCGATTCGGAGTATCCGTGAGTCGTTACCGTTCCAGGTGCAGGATCTGCTTTCCGTTCCGGTGTCTGAGGCCCTGCTTGACTTCTACCCGATCAAGGCCGTTCCCGGCGATGGGCAATCGGGGCCGCAACTCAACGGACTGCTGATCGCCGCGGTCAAGGAAGTGGTTTTGCGAAACGTTCGGGCGGTGCAGTTGGCCGGGCTCAACCCGGTCGCGGTCGATTTGATTCCGTTCGCCCTCAGCCGTGCCATTCGTCGTGGCCGCCCTACCGACGATGTGGTTGCGCAGATCGACGTCGGAGCCGGGACAACGAGCATCGTGATCACCGCGGGCGGAGTACCCCAATTCGTGCGGCTCATTCCGGCCGGCGGTGACGACCTCACCCAGGCACTCAGCGCGCGGCTCGACCTGCCCGTCGATCAAGCCGAGGCCCTTAAACGCGCCTCCAGCATCGGCTCAGGTGGGCTGCTCCCTGGCAGCTCAGCGGATGCCGCTGGGCCGGCCGAGAGCGCGGCGACCGCCGCGGTAGTCATTCACGAGGGCGTGAGCGAACTGCTCGCCAGCCTGCGTAA
Source organism: Cryobacterium lyxosi (assembly GCF_004403345.1). Classification (NCBI taxonomy): domain Bacteria; kingdom Bacillati; phylum Actinomycetota; class Actinomycetes; order Micrococcales; family Microbacteriaceae; genus Cryobacterium; species Cryobacterium lyxosi. The sequence continues at coordinate 20,814 of NZ_SOGT01000019.1, read as the reverse complement.
CACCGTGAACTACTTCATCCACACTCGGAGCGACCTGCCCGTGACCCGTATCGTTCTCACTGGGGGTGGAGCGCGGCTGGGCGGGTTCGCCGCGCAACTTGCCGAACTCACCCGACTGCCGGTCGCACCGCCCAACCCAACCGGTGGCCTCGCCGTTGGTCGGGGAGTCGACGCCGAGCGGCTAATGAATTCGGGCGGCGACTATCTCGTCGCCCTCGGCCTCGCTCTGGGACGCACACCATGAGTGCGCCGAAGACAGTTCACGACCCGGTTATCGGCGGTGACCCCCGGGTCGACCTGCTGCCGCCCGAAATTACGGCGGAACACAAAGGGCGCCGGCTGCAGCGTGGCCTCGCCGTCGCGGTCGTCGCGGTCGTGCTCGTCACGGGCGTCGGCATCGCGGCCGCCACCTGGGAGGCCGAGCGCAGCCAGGCCAGCCTCGCCGTCGTGCAGGCGCGCACGACCGAACTCCTGGCGGCGCAGGGCGAATACATCGAGGTGCGCCGGGCGCAGGAGGAGGTCGACGCGACCGTCGCGGCCCGCCGGCTGGCGACATCCGTTGATATCGACTGGACCGATTATCTGCAGCAGATTCGCGCTCGACTGCCCGGCGACGTCGTGATCGGCGCCGTGGTTCTGGACGCGGGTTCGCCGTGGGTGCCGTACGTGCAGGCGACTGCGCCCTTGCAGCCGAGTCGCGTGGCGACCATCACCCTCACCCTGACCAGCCCGACCCTGCCGAGTGTTCCCGATTGGCTCGACGCGATGGCGACCCTGCCCGGGTACGCCGACAGCGCACCGACCCGGGTCGCGATGCTCGACTCCGGTGCGTACGAGGTGAGTCTCACGCTGCACGTCAACGCCGAGGCGTTCTCCAACCGATTCGCAGAAGCCGAGGTAACCCAGTGACGACGACGAAGTGGTGGCTGGTGGGGGCGATGCTCGTCATCGCGATCGTCGTAATGGCCGGGTTCACCCTGGGGATCTCGCCCAAGCTGGAGGAGGTGGGCGTGGCCCGCGCGACGCGAACCGCAGCCCTCGCCCAGAACGAGGCCTACGAGCTGCAGCTCGCGGCCCTGCAGCGTGAATTCGACGGCCTCGAAACGGTGCAGGACGAACTTGCGGTATTGCGGGCGGCGATCCCGGAGGGTGCGGCGCTGCCCGCTTTTATCGGCCAGCTCGATGCCATTGCCGGTCGCACGTCGGTCACTGTGACTGAGTTCACGTCGGCCGACGCGATGCCGTATGTGCCGGTCGTGCCCGCGCCCGACGCGACGGCGCCCGACGCGACCGAGCCCGACACGACCGAGCCCGACGCGACCGTGCCCGACGCGACCGTGCCCGACGCGACGGCGCCCGACACCGACACTGACGGTGCTGGTTCAGCGGCGCCGAGTCCGCTGGTGACCGCGGAGAATTTTATCGCCGTGCCGGTCACGATCTCGGTCACTGGAAGTTTCGACGCCGTTCTGGACTTTCTTGAAGGTCTGCAGAACGGGCAGCGTCTGATGACGGTGACCTCGTTCAGCTCGGGTACGCCCAGTGCCGACGTTCCCGACCGGGTAACGGGCCAGATCGCCGGGATTGTCTATGTGCTGCTCGACGCCAGCTGAGGTCTGTGCTGAATGAGGTGCGTGCGTGCTGGCCGGACGAACGGTTTCGTATTCGTCGGTCGGATAGTCGGCTGGAACGTACGCCCACATGCGCGGGTCGGCCTGCAGGTGATTCTCGTGCCAGCAATCAGGAGAAGGTGCTGACGATGGCGTCAGCCGATGCATGCATTTCCCCCAGGCAAGCGGACACGACCAGAGCTCGATACCCCCATTGTGGGGGGTGTACCATTTTCCCGAGTGGGAGACAGGGTCGAGTGCCGTCGTTAAGATTGAACCTGAGACCAGCTGCGTCTTTGCGAGCCCACACAGAGACGCACCACAGGAACAATGCAGGTCGGGGGAACAATGCAGGTCGGGGGAGCGATGGGTAGGCGGCTTCCTTCTGCTCCGCCTGTTCTGTCGGGCTACACCTACGTGCGCCCCCTCGGCACCGGTGGATTTGCCGACGTTTTTCTCTTCGAACAGAACATGCCCCGCCGTTCCGTTGCGGTCAAAGTGCTACTGCAGGACATCGTCGACGACGACGTGCTGCGCTCGTTCAACGCCGAAGCGGACGTCATGGCGCGGCTCAGCTCGCATCCGTCTATTCTCACCGTGTACAACGCCAGCATCTCTGCCGATGGCCGCCCGTACCTGGTCATGGAATTCTGCCCCGGCTCCTATTCGTCGCGAGAACGCGCGGAAGCGCTGCCGGTAGCGACCGTGCTGAGCGTTGCCGTGCGCATCGCCTGCGCCCTCGAGACGGCGCATCGTTCCAAGGTGCTGCACCGCGACATCAAGCCGTCCAACATTCTCATGACCACATTCGGCGGCCCGGTGCTCGGTGACTTCGGCATCGCCGCCTCCCTGGCCGGCGGCGCTCGCGACGAGCTGTTCGCTATGTCGCTGCCCTGGAGCGCACCGGAGGTCGTCGACGAACGCACCAGCGGCACGGTAGCAACCGAGGTCTGGTCATTCGGCGCCACCTTCTACTCGCTGCTGGCCGACAGGGCGCCGTTCGAACTGCCCGCGGGCTCCAACGGGTCGCGCGCGCAACTGAAACAGCGCATTAGCCGAGCGAAATACACCAGCATCGGGCGAGCGGATGTTCCCGCCTCCCTCGAGAGCGCCCTCGCCCGCATGATGAGTCGCGACCCCGCAGCGCGCCAGGCGAGCATGCTCGAATGTGCCTACGACCTGCAACGCGTGGAGCGGGACCTCGGACTGCCCCTCACCGCGCTGGAGGTAGCCGATGAAGCCTGGGCATCCGCTGGTGCACCGGTGGACTTTGACAACCACGAATCGCGCGGCGCTGTCATCTCCGATGTCATTATTCCCACCCTGCGCCCCGGCCCCCGGCGCAGCACGCGCCTTCCGGCGTCCCATACCCGCGAGGGTACCCTGCTCGGCGATCACGACACCGGGCGCACGCGATTTACGCCGCTCACGCTAAGTCTGCTCCTGACTGGCGCTGTCGTCGCCGGCATCGGCGGCACCATCGGTGCCCTCGTGATCGCCGGTGTGATCTGATGGGCGGGGTGTTCTGATGGCCGGCAAACGGGCCCGTCGTCGCCGGCCCGGGCTCTCGAAGGCTCGCCTGGGTGTGATTCGCATTGCCGCGGTCGCCGCGATCGGCGCGTTGCTGGCCACGGTGGCGATCGTCGCTGATGGTTTCGATGTGAAGCAGACGCCGGTGAACGCGAGTTCGATCTGGGCATTGCAGAGCGGCGACGGCAACCGGTATGCCCGCGTCAACACCGACCTGGGCGAACTGGACACCGTGAAAACCGTGCCAGCACCCAGCGAACTGGTGCAAACCGATTCCACCGTGCTGCTCTTCGCCCAGAACAACGAAAAAGTGGTCGACGTGAGCCTCGCGGCACCGATCAACCTGGGCGACGACGCGGGCGATTACGACAACACGCCGGACGGAACCCGCACCATCGCGTCGTCGAGTTCCTGGGTCGGCTACCTCACGACCGCGGGAGCGGTCTTGGCTGGGGCAGTCGGCGCTGGGGAAGAGCCCCGCGCAGTGAACCCCTACGCCGACGACGAGGTCACCGCGGGCGAGGCGCCACGCGCCTACCGATCCGACGCCATCGCGATCACGCCTGACGGGGTGCTCTACAGCTACTCCAGCGAGGCAGAAAGTATGCTGCGCTATTCCATCGTCCACGACAAAATTCTCGGCGAGGACGCTGTCACCGACGGTCCGGCCGAACCCGGAAGTCAGCTGAGCGTCGTCGGTGATAGCTGGGCGTTGCTCAGCGTGGCCGGTGACGAACTATGGCTGGCCGGCCAGAACGCACCGGTCGCGACTGACCTGAGCGAACTGGCCGTGCTGCAACGCCCGAGCGCCGCCGCCGATGACGTGCTTATCGCCGACCAGACCGGCCTGGTCGCCTTTGCTCTGACCGACGGTGCCCGTACCGAACTGGTCGGCAATTCCGAGGCGGTACTCGGGGCTCCCGCCGCGCCGACCCATTTTAAAGGAGAGCGCTACGCCGCCTGGCTGCCCGCTTCCGGCGCTGGCGGCACCCTGTTTAGCGAGAACGGCGGCGAATCCGTTCTCAGCTACGGCGCGGTCACTCCGAACGGCGACGCCGCGCCCGCGTTTCGCACCAACGAGTCACTCCTGATTCTCAACGACACGCAGAGCGGATGGGTGTGGACCGTTCCTGACGGCGCATTGGTCGCGAGTTCCCAGGACTGGACCCTGGCCGCCGCGGAAGAGCCCCAGCGCCAGGACAACGTGGAAGAAGCCTCCGAAGTCGTCGAACCGAAGGCCCCCGTGGCCGTGCCGGATTCTTTCGGCGTGCGCGTCGACCAGCTCGTTTCGCTGCCGGCGTTGCTCAACGACCACGACGCCAACGACGACGTGCTCAGCGTCGTGCCGGCCTCGGTCACCGGCCTCGATCCCGATTTCGGCACCGTCACCGTCACGGATCAGAACCAGGCACTCGCCGTGCAGGTAGCCCCCGGCGCCAGCGGCTCGGCAACTTTCAACTACGCCATCACCGACGGCTCCCGTACCGGTGGCCTCGATTCGCCGTCGACCACGGTCACGCTCACCGTGCACGGCGACGACGTGAACACGGCGCCGGTCTGGTGCGGTACCGACGGTTGCCTGCAGGACTGGCCGAGCCCGGAGGTGCAACCGGGCGGAACAGTGACCGTGCCGGTGCTGCCCGGCTGGGTCGATCCCGACGGTGATCCCATTTTCGTCGCATCCGCTGTCAACACCGCAGACATCGGCTCGGTCAGTGTGACGCCGGCCGGCGTGCTCGTCTACAAGCACCCGAATGCGGCCGAACAGTCCGCGCAGTCGGCCACGATTCTGGTGCGCGTCTCCGACATTCACGGCGCTTCGACCGAGAAGGTACTCACCATCGTGGTCACACCGACGCCGCGGCTCACGGTCGAACCCTTCGCGCTGCTCGCGTCGGTGAACGAGCGACTGACGGTGAACCCGGCCGAGCACATCTCGGGAGCCGCCGGCCTGTACCGCATCACGTCGGCGACGACCCCGTCGAGCGCCGAGGGGTCGACCGTGAGCATTACCGCGAACGGCACCGCCATCGACTTCGTTGCGACCGCGATCGGCAACTACACGGTGAGCCTCACGATCGCCGACGACATAGCCGAGGTCGTATCGCTCGTGCGCATTTCGGTGGTGTCAGCGGATGCTCAGGCCCTCACCACGTCACCGGTGACGGTTTTCGTGCGGCCCAAGGCCGACACCAGCGTCGACGTCTTCACCGCCGTCTCCAACCCGGCCGGACGCGTGCTGTTGCTCGGCGAAGCCATTCCCGAGACCGCACTCGGTGCCTCGCTCAGCATCGACGTCGTCGGGCAGAACATTTTGCGGGTGCGCGGCTCCACTGCCGACGAACGGCCGGGCAAGCTCGGCACCGTGCGCTACACAGTGTCGGACGGCACCAAAAATCCGCTCTATACCGTGCGCGGCGAGGCCACCGTCTACCTGCTCGAGGCATCCGTTCCGCAGGCTCCGATCGCCAGAAACGACAGCGTCTCAGTGCGGGTCGGTGCCCAGATCGACATTCCGGTGCTCAACAACGATGTGGCACCCGACGGCAACATCGTGATGCTCAACGCCGAGTCCGTGCAAAACCGCAGCGACCAGGGCCTCGCCTTCGCAGCTGGCGCCGAACTGCGCTACCTCGCCCCCGACGAACCGGGCAGCTACGAGCTCGCCTATAGCGTCTACACCGCTGGCGCTCCCGAACTCGTCGACTCGGCCGTAGTCTCGGTGGAGGTGCTCGCCAACGGAGAGAACACGGCTCCGCAGCCGCACACCCTCTACGGTCGGGTGCTGTCGGGCGAGACGATTGAGATTCCTTTCAACAGCTTCGGCACCGATCCCGACGGCGATACCGTCGTGCTCGATCGAGTGCTGACCCAGCCGGCGCGCGGCACGGCCTCGCTCAATGCCACCGGGGATGCCATCGTCTTCTCCAGCCCGCTCGACTATCACGGCGCCATCGAATTTCAGTATCGCGTGCGCGACACCGCCGGGTCCGCCGGCGTCGCTCTCGTGCGCATCGGCGTGCTCGACCAGCGTTCCAACCCGAGCCCGATCACCTTCAGCGACTACGTCGAGGTGCAGGCAGGGCCGGGCAACCAGGTCGTCGTTTTTCCTGCCGCCAACGACATCGAACCCGGCGGCGGCAGACTGACCCTGAGTGCCGTCACCCCCGACGCGGCGGTCAGCACCGATGAGTATGACGCCCTGGCGCAGCGCATCGACTCCGTCACCGATGAGCGAGTGGTGTTCACGGCCGGCGACGAGCCTGGCCTGCTCACCTTCGTCTACTCGGTGACCAACGCCAACGATGATGTCGGCCAGGGCCTCATCGTGGTCAAGGTTGTGCGCACCTCGGTGCCCGACTATCCGGTCGTGATCGATACGACCCTGACCCTTGACGAACGAGACGGGTTCCCGAAGGGCATCGACGTGGTCACCGACAAGGTGTCCTGGAACTCTGGAGATGTTTCTGACCTCACCCTGACCCTGTGGGGTGACCACCCGGGCCTCGACGTGTCCGGCTGGAAGATCAGCGGCGACGTTCCCGACGAGGGACTGCTTGCACCGTTCGCCGTGACCGGACCGAATTTTCAGGGTGTCGTAGTGACCACCTATGGGTTCCTCCGCATTCCGGCGAAGGATGCGATCATCATCGCGCTCAAAAAAGGAAACGTCGACCAAAACGTGCGGGAAGACGCTGCCGTCAGCTTTGATCTGACGAGCCTCGTATCGATTCCCGCTGATTCCACGCTGGAACTGCAACGCACCGGCATCCGTTCGTCGGGGGAGCGGGGCAACGCGACGTGTACGTTCGACTCCGGCACGACCGTCACCTACACGGCTGGTTCCGATGCACCGTGGACCGACTCCTGCACGGTGCCTGCCCGTATCGACGGGCAGGAGGACTACACGCAGCTGGTTGTGCCGATCGTGGTCCAGCCGCTCGATCCTCAGCCGGAACTGCGGCCGGCGGCGCTCACTGCAAGCCCCGGCTCGGAAGCTATTCGTTACGACCTCAGCCACATGGTCGAGTGGCAGGGCAAGGGCGACGTGCCAGCACTGACCTTTGCGATCGACTACTCGTCTGACCAGTTCACCGTGACGCAGGACGGCTCCATTCTCACGATCGGTGTCGCTGACAACGCCGTGGCCGGCCGCGAGGCAGCGGTCACGGTGAGCCTGTCGAGTCACCGCGAGGCGATTGCGGCGGCACTCGTACTCAAGGTGGGCCCGGCGCCGAGCGAACTGCCCAAGGGCGGCACCGTGGCGACGACCTGCACCCAATCGTCGGGATCGAGCTGCTCGATTGCGGTCGTCGGCACCGCTGGCGAGGTCAACCTCTACCGTGGCACCCCACTTGAACTGGTCTCCGTCACCGCCCCGAGTACCTGCGTGGGAGTGTCGTTCGCGGTCGAGAATTTGCGAAACGTGCGGGCCACCTGGTCTGGTGACACCGCCGGCGGGGTCTGCGAGGCGAGCTTTGTGGTGCGCGACGCCCAGGGCAAGCTCAGCGCCGGAAGCCGCAACGGGGTGGTCACGGTTGACCTGCGGGGCTACCCGAAGGCGCCGAACGCGGTGGCCCAGATCGCCTACGACGACCAGGCCATCACACTCTCAGTTAGCCCGGGCGGTGCCAATGCAGCCTACCCAGCCCTGGAAGGATTCACTCTCTACCGCAACGGTGCCTCGGTGGCCCGCTGTGACACGTCGGGTGACTGCGGGGTGATTCGAACCGCCAAAAACGGTGAGAAGGCGCTCTACGAGGCTAAAGCCGTCAACTCGGTCGGTGAATCCCGCAGCGCCGTCAGCGTCACGGCCTGGTCGTATGACACCCCGGGCATGGGCGAACTCACGGCCGAGCCGGTCTTCGACGAAGGGACGACGACGGCGCAGGGCGTTGTTACCGTGAAGATCAGAAACGACGACCCATCAACCAACCGGTACAGCGTCAACGGCACGGAAGAAGCCGTTGCAACTCCCGGTGTAGGAACGACGGAATTCAGTCGCGTGCTGCCCGTCGGCGAGCAGACGATCACCGTCACACCGTTGAGTAAGTACGACCAGCCGGCCGGCAGCGGACCCACCGACCTGTCGTTCAACCAGCCGGTGACCGTGGCCGGATCTCCCTCGGTCGCTGCGGGCACCTTGGACTCCGCGAACACCTCGATCACGGTGTCGGGCACCTCGCCAAACAAGAACTTCAGCGCTGAGGCCGAACATATTCTCTTTGTGGCATCGACCGCACCAGGTGCCGTCTGCACGCTCACTCCGGCGGGATTTACCTCGGCGGGAAACCGCACTTCGAAGGATTCCACGATCGGTGGCCTAACCAAGCACACCAACTACTACGTGACGGTCTGCTATTCCAATGGATATGGGGAGGCAGCTGACAGCGTCGGCCCCATCACGACCTGGGTCCAGCCCTCCGCTCCGGGCGACGGCTCGTACACCTACGGTATGGCGACGCCGGCCAGCGGCCAGAGCACTGGTCAATACCTGATCACGACGCCCACATCGTCGGCCACCGTTCCCGCTGACTTCGTGGTCGACTGGGCCAACTACGACGAGACCACCGGCTCGACCGTGTTCGGCGCTGATCCCGGTATCACCGTGCGGTACTGCATCGAGGACGATACCGCTCACTGTAGCGACTGGTCGACGGTGACAGCAGCCGATACCGGTAAAGCCTGGCAAGTCACGTACGGGGTCACCACTCTCACCACGCAGGGTTGCGTTGTCAGCAGCACGATCGCCGTCGCTGTCACGGCGACCGACAGCGGCCTTGCCAAGGGCGCTGTTGACGCAGCACAGTACGACGTGCCGGGCGAGAACAACACACGTGTCTGGGTGAATGGCGACGAGAACGTACCCGCCAACGCACAGCAGACCCAACAGATTATGTGGACGATCACCTGGACAGCTCCGGGAACCAAAGACCTCCCTTCCGTCTCCGGCACCTTGGCCGGTCCCATGAACTGTGTCGCAGCGAACGCGCCCACCACCTAAATCTCGCCCCACTGAAAGAGCTACACACATGACAATCACCCCGGAACAGGCAGACTGGTTCACCGCGACCTTCACGATGATGGTCGACAACGTGGAGCAGGTCGTGCTCGGCAAGCGCCACGTGATCGAACTCGCCTTCACCGCTATGGTCAGCGAGGGCCACCTGCTGCTCGAGGACTACCCGGGCACCGGCAAAACCTCGCTCGCCCGCGCCATGTCGCAGACCGTGCAGGGTGTCTCGACCCGTATTCAGTTCACCCCCGACCTGTTGCCCGGAGACGTGACCGGAATCACCGTCTACGACCAGAAGACCGGCGAGTTCGAGTTTCACAGCGGACCCATCTTCGCCAACGTCGTACTCGCCGACGAGATCAACCGGGCCAGCCCGAAGACGCAGTCGGCGCTGCTCGAAGCGATGGAAGAGGGCAACGTCACCATCGACGGCGTCACCCGCTCCACCGGGGTGCCGTTCCTCGTCATCGCCACCCAGAACCCGATCGAGCAGGCCGGTACCTACCGGCTGCCAGAAGCCCAGCTCGACCGGTTCATGATGAAGGCCTCGCTCGGCTATCCCGACCTGGCCTCGACCATTCGCATTCTCGAGGGCACCGCTGACGTGCGCCACGAACTCGCCCCCGTCATCACCCCGCAGGCGCTCGTGAGCATGAGCGACATTGCGCGCTCAGTGTTCGTGAATCCGCTCGTCTATGACTACATCGGCCGCCTGGTCGAGGCCACGCGCGACGCCCGCCAGGTGCGCATGGGCGTCAGTGTGCGCGGCGCCCGCGCCCTCACCAAGGCCGCCAAAACCTGGGCGGTCGCCCACGGGCGCACCTTCGTCACCCCCGACGACGTCAAGGCCCTCGCCGATCAGGTGTTGGCGCACCGCTGCGTGCTCGACCCCGAGGCCGAGTTCGATGGCGTCACCGCGAGCGCCGTCATCGGCCAGATTCTGCTCGACGTCGTTCCGCCCAGTCGGAGCGACCTGGCGTGAGCTTTCACACCGAATCGCGTCGCGCACGTACATCGACGCTGACGCGCACTTCCACCCAGAGCAGGTATGCCACGCATACCCGGTATAGCACCACGCGCACGAACACGTCGACGACGTTGACCCTCGTGGACGCTGTCGTGCTCTGGATGCGCGTGTCGCGAACGGTGCGAAACGGTGTGAAGGCATCCGTCGAATGGGTCGGTGAAACGGTTACACCGGCCGGCTGGGTGGTGGTCGCCACCGCCATCGTACTGTTGCCGCTCGGCCTGGTCTTCGGCTGGACCGAGCTGATCGTCACGGGCTGTGTGGCGGTGGCCCTCATTCTCATCTCGCTGCCCTTTCTGGCCGGCGGCCGCGCCTATAGCGTGGATTTCGTCCTGCCGGTCGATCGGGTCGTGGCCGGTTCCGAGGTAATCGGCACCCTCACCGTTACCAACGTCTCCAAACGGCTCGAGCTGCCGGGGCGCGTCGACGTTCCCATCGGCAAGGGGCTGGCGGATGTCTATGTGCCGCTGCTGCGCGCCGGCCAGGTTCACGAAGAGTATGTTCGCGTGCCGGCCTACCGCCGCGGGGTCATCGACGTGGGCCCGGTCACGACCGTGCGCAGTGACCCACTCGGTGTGCTCGGCCGCTCACGGCCCTGGGCCGACGTCGACCGATTGTTCGTGCACCCGGTGACCGTGTCGATTCCGAGTACGAGCGCCGGTTTCGTGCGCGACCTCGAGGGCAACCCCACGAGCGATATCGTCGACTCCGACATCTCTTTTCACGCCATTCGCGAGTATGCGCCTGGTGACGGGCAGCGGCACATCCACTGGAAGTCCACCGCGAAGACCGGCAAACTCATGGTTCGACAGTTCGAAGAGAGCCGACGCTCACGCCTGGCCATCGTGCTGAGCCTCAACGCCGCCGAATACGCCTCCGAGGATGAGTTCGAGATGGCCGTCAGTGCGGCTGGCTCGCTCGGCGTACGTGCGATTCGTGATGGACGGGACCTGGCCGTCGTGGCGAGCGAGGAGATCCCCGATATCGTGCGCAGCAGCATCCGTTCTGTGCGCAGCCTGAGTGTCGTGTCGACGCGTACCCTGCTCGATGACCTCACCGCGATCGAAACCAGTCCACACGCGATGCACGTCGAAGACGTCTGCGTGCTCGCCGCGCAGGTGGTGCCCGATATTTCCATCGCGTTCGTGGTCTGCGGTTCCGCCATGACCGCGCGGCGATTGCAAGCCCTCACCCTCAAATTCGCCGGCAACGTGCAGGTCGTCGCTGTGCTGTGCAACCCCAACGAACAGCCGAGTTTTCGTGACCTGGCCGGCACGAGCGTGCTGACCATCGGCGTGCTCGACGACTTTCGTTCCCTGCTGAGCCGAAGAGCCGCATGAGTACGCCCGTACAACACCGTGTCCACGTGATCAACGCCCTGTTCATCGTGGCCATGATGCTCGTTGCCGTCTGGGCGGCCTGGCCGATCTACCAGGCCACCAGCTACCTGATCATGGCGGCCGGAGCGGTTCTGACCGGGGTGGCCCTCGCCTGGCTCGGGGAGCGCCGTGGCTGGTCGTGGTTCACCATGCTGCTCACCGTGCTGGGCGCCTACCTCGTGCTCGGAGTCCCGCTCGCGGTGCCGACCGCCCTCACCGGTATTGACGGCGTGCTCGGTGGGCTGCTCGACCTGGTGACGGCCACGGTGTTCAGCTGGAAAGAGCTCGTCACCATTCAACTGCCGGTCGGCTCGTATCAATCACTGCTCGCCCCGGCCTTTCTCCTGTTTCTCGGCGGCACCACGGCCGCGCTTACTCTGGCCTGGCGCGGCGGCCGGCTCGTGGCCCTCGCCGTGCCGCTGGTCTTTGGCGTGCAACTGTTCGGCCTGGTCTTCGGCTCGAGCGCCGTGAGCGTTCCGTTGACCGTGGTCGGGGTGAGCGTGCCGGCTCCGCGTGAAAGCCTGATCGGCCTGGCCGCTCTGCTGCTCGCCTTCGGTTTTCTGGCCTGGCGCACCCATCTGTCCCGAACCGCGGCGCTCGACCTCGCTGCCCGTACGACCGGGGTACGGCGCACTCCTGGCGCTCTCGGTGGTCGCATCCGTCGGGCCATTCTGGCCTTCGGGGTACTCGTGCTCGCCATCGGCATCACCCTCGGCGCACTCTCGGCCGTCGCGGCCACGCCGACCCGTGAGGTGCTGCGCAGCAGTATCGACCCGGCCGTCGAACTGCGCGAGTACGTCAGTCCGCTCAGCCGATACCGCAGCTTTTTCAGCGCCGAGCAGTACGACGCCGAGCTGTTCACGGTAACCGGCACCGCGGTCGACGACGGCACCGCCTCTCGCGTGCGCCTGGCCGTGCTCAGCTATTACGACGGTGAAGTCTTTCGGGTCGTGAACCCGGCCGGCGGCGTGAGCGACCAGACCACCGCCTTTGCTCGGGTGCCGCACGCGCGCGGCGTAAGCGCCGACAGCGACACGGCCCGCTTCGACATTGTCGGGTACTCCGGCGTCTGGATGCCGGGGGCCGGCGCGCTGTCGAGCATCCGCTTCGCCGGTGATCGCGCTGCTGACCTGAGCGACGGATTCTTCTACAACGCAAATACGGCATCCGGAATTCAACTCAAAGCCCTGACCAACGGTGACCGCTACACGATCGTCTTCGAGCGGCAAGCGGATGCGACGAACCTCGCCGCTCTCGCCGGCCCGGCCAGCAGCTCGATCGATGACACGCTGATTCCGCAGAGCCTGATCGACTGGGTCGACGCCCAGGCAATCACGCGTGATGGCGCCGGTTTGGCCGAGCTGGTCACCCGCCTGCGCGAGCGCGGCTACCTCAGCCACGCTCTGACCGTGCCTGCGGCGACTTCCTGGACCGCCGACCTCGGCGACTACCAATTCTCGCCGAGCCTGTCCGGGCATTCGGTCGCCCGCATTGACGCGCTCTTCACTGCGCTGCTCGAAAAGCAGAACAGCACGACCGCCACCGAGAATTCCCAGCTCGTGGCTGGAGTCGGTGATGACGAACAGTTTGCCGTGGCTGCCGCTCTGCTCGCCCGTCATCTCGGATTCGAGTCTCGGGTGGTGCTGGGATTCACCCTCGGAGCGGCCGAGGCTGCTGATTCGGGCGTACCCGGCGATTGCCTCGCGGGCGTCTGTTCGGGGCAGAACCTCGCGGCCTGGGTGGAGGTCGGCAGCGGCGATGGCACCTGGGTCACTGTTGACGCGACCCCGCAATTTCAGAACCCGCTCTCACCCATCGACGACACGAGGCGCGACCCGCAGCACAACACCGAGGTCATCGCCGAGGGAGCCACCGAGCAGCGCGCGCCAGAGGCCAACCCCACCAGCGGCGAAGATCAGCAGGAACAGGATCCGGTCACCGGCTCCGACCTCGCTTGGCTGTTCGCGGCCCTCAAGATTGGCGGCATCAGCCTGGCCACATTGCTCGCGATCAGCACGCCGTTCCTGGTCATTGTCGGTGCCAAACTCACACGCCGCCGTGACCGGGCGCGGGCCACCGACGTGTCGGCGCGGTTCGCCGGCGGCTGGGACGAATACATCGACGCCGCCGTCGACCGTGGCCTGGCCGACCAGGGGAGCATGACCCGGGTCGAGACCGCCGCGCACTACCGATCGGTCGGTGGAGCACAGCTCGCGACCCTGGCTGACCGGGCCGTTTTCGGCGAAGCATCGCCGCGAGCCGCCGATAGCGACGCCTTCTGGGCACTCGTCACGGCCGAACGAGCGAGCATCGCCGCGAGCGGGACGAGGCGCCAACGCTTGCGCGCTGCCATCTCGCTGCGCTCCTTTTCTCGGCTAGCCGATGCCGGCCGACTCTTCACTTTTCGACCCAGCGCATCTCGACGCGACGTCACCACAGTGCGCCCGAACCGGCGCTACACCAGCAGAATGGGGGAGCGGCCGCCCGTCAGCGGCCGCAAAGCATAAATGGATGAATCATCTGGAGCTATGATCACGATAATCGCGGTCGCTGTGCTGGTCAGTCTCGGCGTGTACGTCTTCTCGTCGATCGGTCTCGGTAAAGTTTTTGTGAAGCTCGGAGAACAGGCCTGGAAGGGCTGGGTGCCGATCGTCAACAGCATCACCCTGTATGAACTCGGCCGCTATTCAGCCCTGTGGGTGGTGGGCCTCTTTATCCCCGTCGCGAACGTGGTGGCCCTCGTCGTGCTCGTGCTGGCGGTCAACAACGTCAACCGGCGTCTCGGCCGCGGCGGCGGCTTCACCCTGCTCTACCTGGTCAGCAGTCCCATCTGGGCCTGCGTGCTCGGGTTCGGGAAGTCCGTCGACACCGGCTGGCTGCCCGGGATCCCCGCGACCGGGTACGTTCCGTTCGCCCCGGTGACGTCGCTATCGATGCCGCCGGCACCGCCGACGGCTCCCGCATCGGCCGGCCACCACGTGCTGACACCGATGCCGCCCGCACCGCCCGCACCGCCCGCACCGCCCGCGTCGCCAAACGTGCCCGCTCAGCTTGCCGTTGCGCTACTTCCCCCGGCCCCGCCAGCAGCCTTTCCGGCGACCACAGCGGCCGCCCCGCTCGCGCCTCCGGTTCCGCACGGCCTGCCCAGCGGTCCGCCGCCGTTCTACGTGAGCGTGCCTCCGGCCCCAGCTCCAGCTCCAGCCCCTGCCTCGCCGGTGTTGTCGGCCTCGGCCGTTCTTCCTGCGCCGCCGGTCGTCGCCGCACCGGTCGCGCCTTCGGTCGTCTCTGCGCCGGTCGCCGCGCCGGCGCCTTTGGTCGTCGCCGCGCCGCCCGCGCCGCCGGCGCTTTCGGTCGTCTCTGCACCGGTCGCCGCGCCGGTGAATCCATGGGCTCCGCCGGCGCCGGTCGTTCAGGCAAGCACGGCACCGGTCCCGGCACCGATCCGCACAGTGTTTCCGGTCGAGGTTGCCGCGCAGGTTTCTGCGGTCATACCTTTCGCAGCGTGCGCAGCACACGCTAGTGACGTAGCTGAAGACGAATCCGAGGACGACGACGAGACCATGATCGTCGTGCGTCGTATGAAGCCGTGGACGCTCGAAACCGAACACGGGCTGAAAGTCTCGCTCACCAAACCGGTAGTGCTGCTTGGCCGCAACCCCGCGCGAGGCGGGGCACACTTAGACGCACAGTTAGTTCCACTGCATGACCCGGGCAAGACGGTGTCGAAGACCCACGCCCGCCTGGATTTTGTCGATGGAGCGTGGGGTATCAGCGACTTGCACTCGACCAACGGTGTCGTGCTCATCGATGGCGGAGGCTTTGAAAATGAGCTCGATGCGGGTGCGAGTGCGCCCCTGACCGATCGGTTCCTTCTCGGGGAACTCGCGGCGCGCATCTACCTGGAGGCCTGAGCCATGGCGTACCTCCCTGACCCTCGAGCGAGCAGTGCCGGAGTGTCGCTGCAGTGCGGCTCCCGCACAGATGTCGGCCGCAAACGACATGACAATGAAGACTCGCTGCTAGCGTCCCAACCAGTGTTCATCGTCGCCGACGGCATGGGCGGGCTCGAAGCCGGCCAGCGAGCCAGCTCGGCCGTGATCGCCGAATTCCAGGCCTGCGTCGGCCGCGTCGATGTTGCGGCCGACGACGTAGTGGCTGCGGTTCTGCGCGCACACACCGCAGTTCGCGCCGTGTCGGATTCGACCGGGCGCGGCGCGGGCAGCACCCTCACCGGTCTGGTGCTCATCGACCACGAAGATTTCCCGCAATGGCTCATCGTGAACGTCGGCGACTCGCGCGTCTACCGCCTGCACGGTGGCGAGTTTCAGCAGCTCACCGTCGACCATTCCCTGGCTCAGGAACTCATCGACGAGGGTTCACTTCTGAAAGCGGATGTCGCCACCTTCGCGCGAAAAAATGTCATCACTCGCGCGATGGGCGCCGACAACAGCAATGCCGACTATTGGCTGCGCCCGGTCGTGACCGGCGAACGCCTGCTGGTGTGTTCCGACGGGCTCAGCGGCGAGCTTTCCGACGAGGCTATCAAGGCCGGATTAACCCTCGGCGGTGGCACCCAGCAGACGGCGGATGCGCTGCTCGCCGGCGCCCTCGAACACGGCGGACGCGATAACGTTTCCGTGATCGTGATCGATGTCATCGCCGGCGGGGTCAGCTCGTGGCACGGCGTCCCGGTCGGCGACGACCAGTCCGACACCCGCACCGAAGACACCCGACCGGTGCAACGAGTGGCTCGCAATGCGGCCCGCTGAACCGACAGGGGTCGCTGGGCCGGACATTGATGACACCGTCATCGTTGGGCGAACTGCAGATGAACATACGCGTATTGTGCGGCGCGCGAATGACGATCACACCCGCCGCGTGGTGCGGCAGCCTCCCACCGAGGCCGGGGATTCTGCGACCACGCCGCACGAGGATGACGCGACTGCCGACCAGGCCGACGAGGCTACCGTACAGTCCTCCAGGGGCAGCACGGCCACCGACACGCTGTTGAGCCAGCGGCGGGCGACCGCCCCCGTGCACACTCCGGTCGTTGATTCCCTGCAACGCCGATACCAGCCGCCGCAGGTGCAGAGCGGTGCGAGTGTGCGCTACGCGGCGCGGCCAACTCCGACGATTATTTCGCCGCAGGCCCCGGTGCCAAGACCCGACGTGCTGCCCGACCTGGCCGGGCTCCGTCTGGCTGACGCGGCCGCCGAGATTCGCGAGCGTGCCGAAGTCATAAAACGTCGCCGTCGCCGATTCACGCTGATGGCGATCATCTCGAGCACCGTTCTGGTCGTGCTCGCAGCCGCTGCCTACACCGTTTTCACGATTTTCACGTGGTGATCGCGCCTCGTTTGATCGCCACCCCATGCTGTGCCCGTAAGCACGCACCGACACGCTAGGAGCTTTACTCTCGTGACAGATTCCACCTTGCCCCTGCACCGGGAAGCCGCCGACCCGGCGACCCCGCAAATCCGGCTCGCGGAAATTGCCGCCGCCCACCACGAGTTGCACCCGGTCATCGCCGGGAACCCGTCGTGCTACCCGGCCCTGATTGAGTGGATGCTTCAGCTCGGCACTATCACTCCCGTGATGCCTGCGCCCGCCGAAGTCACACCCACCGCAGCGGTCCCCTGTGTCGCTGCTCCGTTCGAGGCTGCCGGCGCGACCCCGAGGCAGGCAGCAGACGCGGCGGCATCCGCTCTGGCAAACCCGTATGCCAGGCCAGACCAGTCCTCCAAGCGACCGCCCAAGAAACTGTTGATCTGGGGATCAATCGGGGTCATCGTGTTACTCGTCGGCGGTGGCGGTGTGTGGGCCTACGGGGCCATCTTCTCGAAGCTGGGCGGGGCATCCTCTCCAACGGCCGCGGTCGAGAAACTGCTCGCCGGCACGGCTGATCGGGACCTGATCAGCGTGTACGGCTCGTTGTCTCCCGCTGAAGTTGAATCGTTCAAGGCTCCGATCGATGAGCTCGGCGCCATCGCCATGGACGACGAGAACGGCGACCCGGTCGATATGCCGGAGCTCATCAATACGGTCGTCGACAGCTTGAATATCACCCTGACCGGGATTGAACTCGAGGCAGAAGACGTTGAAGACGGTATCGCGGTCGTCACCATCACGGCGGGTGAGTTGACCATGAACGGTGATGCCGAAACGATCACGGACGCCTACCTCGAGGTCGTGGGGCCGCAGCTGCGCCTCCAGCAGGAGTCGTGGGGCTCCGATGACAGAAACACCGACTCGATGATCGCCGACCTGCGCGAGTCGTCGATTGCGGAGCTCAACGACATGCTGCCGTTTACACAGACCGCCGCCGACCTCGCCGACACGCTCGGACACGATGCGACCATCGTCACCGTTCGTGAGGGTGGCTCCTGGTATGTCAGCCCGCTGCTCACGACCGGTGAGAACATTCTGCAGAGTGGCTCGCACGATTCCACGCGAGGCAACCTGGTCGCCGCCGACGACGCGGCCACGTTCGACACCGCGGCCGCTGCTGCCGAAGGATTCGCCGAGGCCGTGATCGCATTCGGCGAGAACGGCGACTACGGCGACCTCGCCGCCGTGATGCCCGAGTCGGAACGTCGTTTTCTCAGTCTGTACGGTGACGCGCTCATGCCCACCGATGGTGACGGTGACTTCGACAACCTGCAGGTCACCGACTTTTCGGTGACCCCAGAGGTCAACGGCGACACCGCTCACCTCGACCTCGACAGCATCGTGATCGAGGGCGACGGCTACAACTGGCCGTACCGCAGCGAATTCTCCGGGGTCTGTGTAGCTACGGATTCCGGTTACTCGTCGTTCGAGGGATGCCTCGACGATGCTTCCTGGATGAAGGAACTCGGTGCCGACAGCTGGCAGGTTCTCGCCGTGGAAGAGAAGAGCGGATGGTTCGTCAGCCCCATGCGCACCGTGGCCGACGTGGCCGGCATCGCTGTGGGGAACCTGGTACGACTCAGCCAGGACGGCAAGCTCGACCGGCTCTACCAGTGACAACCTCGCGAGACAGTGACAAGAATCCAGAACGAACACAGAGGACTCAAATGACCTTCGACCCGAACGCCCCCCAGCAGCCGCCAGCGACGCCGCAGCCCGCGCCTCCGCAGTATGTCGCGCCGCCGGTCGCCCCGCAATATGTCGCACCGCAGCATGGCGCCCCGCAGTACGCTGCACCCGTCGCGCCGGCACAGTACGCGCCCGCCCGACCGAATCCGTTCGCCGGTATCCCGTCGTCCGACTGGGCGCGAGACGGCGGAGCTCTGCTGTTACTCCTGAGCTCCCTGGCCCTACCGTGGATGTTCAGCACTGCCTTCGGAATGAGCGAAACGATCGGAGCGACCGGCCGAATCGAGGTCATCCTGATCACACTGCTGTCGCTGTTCTCGCTCAGCCTCACCTACCTGCTGCGCGCCGGAGTTTTCAGTCCCGGCATCGGGCTGGCCCAGATCTGGTTGATCCGACTGCTGGTCAACGTTCCCTACGCGCTTCTCGTTCTGGGATTCATGCTCGTCGACGCTTTCTCGAAGGATGAAACGACCGGGCTCGGCTACGCGGCCGCTTTCGGACTGGCCGGGGCCTTCCTCGCTAGCCAGCCGCGCTCCGCAGAGCTGGTCGGAATCGTCGGTTACCACCCGGTCGCCCGCCTCTGGCACCGCATCGTCATTGGCTATGGCGCGGTCGTGACCCTGACCGTGCTGGGCGCGATCATTCTCGGAGTCGTAGGGTCACCCGTTCAGGTTGGCGCCATGGTGCTGCTCTCCGCGGTCGTGGCCTTGCTCGCCGGTGCGGCCGGCGTGCTGCTGCCCATCTACGGAATTCTCCGCGGCAACGCGATCTGGCTCACCGTCGGGCGCACGCTCGGCGGCATCGCAATCGGAGTCATCACGATCGACGCGCTCACCGATTTTGGTCTGTCCTTTGGCGGGGTCGAATCGCTCAGCTGGGGCGGCTACCCGCTCATTCTGTTAGCCGGGCTGTTCGGCCTGACGTCGGCGCCGGCGCTGCGCCTGGCGATGGTTCCGCTTGAGCCGATTGTGAAATGGTTCGGCGTCGCTTCGCTCACGTTCGTGCTCATCATCGGCACCGCCGGGCTGAGCGTGCTGCTGGTCATCGCGAACCTCATCGGCAGCGGTGCCAGTACCGGTGCTACCGGGTTGAACATCGGCGCCACGATCGTGCTCTCGATCATCATCGTTGTGGCCATTATCGCCCGCACCACCCTGCGGTCAAACCCGGCCGGCAGCCAGTGGCTGGTACTCGGCCTCACCGGCCTCATCACCGTGCTCGGCATCGTTTTCGTCGTGCTGCGCGGGCAAACCATCACCGACGGCAATCTGAGCACGCTCTATTCCTGGCTGTTCGAGGGCGCAGAATACGCTTCCTTCTCCCTGGTCATCCTGAGTACCGCGGCCATGCTGAGCCTCGCCCTGGCCTTCGGACTGCCCGCGCTGGTGTTCTACGCCCTGACCATGCCGGCATCCGTTCGCAGCTACTTCACGCAGTACGGCCCGGTTCGGGCCCAGGCACCGGCGGCCTACACCGGCTATGCCGCAGCACCGGTTGCCGCACCGATCACTCCAACGGATGCCACGGCGCCCATCGTTCCAGCCACCGCGCCCCAAAGGCCAGTCGCCGTTCCCGTTTCGCCGCCACCGCCCCGAACGGCGCCGCCAGCTCCTCCGGCGACTGTCCCCGTGCCTGTTGCAGCAATCATCGCAGCACCCAGCGCGGCCAGCCTGGCGGCCGATGACCCGAACACCTCGGCCGCCGAATTTTACGACCTGGCGCAGAACCACCCGGAGGTTTGGCCGCAACTCGCGGGCAATCGGAGTGCTTACCCCGACCTGCTCGCCTGGTTGGCGCAGTCGCCCGATCCTCTCGTACAGCAGGCGCTGCGCGCCCGCGGGCTCTAGCCCCACGAGTCTTCGCCCACGGGCTTCTGTCTGCCGAGCACCAGCCCCGCGCTCCAGCGGGCGCTTGGCTGGGCTGGACTGGGCTGGGCTGGGCTGGGCTGGGCTGGCCAGTCGACCGTTGCGCGCACGCGGAATCTATCGCGCCGAAATCTCGTCGCCTAGAAGCTTCGCTATTTTCAGATAGCGGAACCGGATCGCCCTGATAGCAGGGCGGCAGGGCTTAGTTGCGCCAGTACGGTTCGGGGCTGGGGGTGTTGGCGCGGTGGCTGTGGGCGGGGCGCCAGGTTTGGGTGGGGTCCCACAAGATGGGCCCGCGTACTTGGGGTTT
>NZ_SOGT01000009.1:0-13612 GCF_004403345.1 Cryobacterium lyxosi | reverse complement strand
AGTGTGAGTCTACGGTCCGGCCTACCCGGCCGGGGCATGCGCCGACGACGCGCAACAGAAGAGCGCGCACAGGGGGGATACGGGGAGTCTGCACGCCCCATCACGAACCGTAATCGCGCCGTGGCCACCGGGGAAGTGGACCAGCATCGTGAACCGTGTCTGACGCTCCACCAACGTAGCGATCGCCGACCGGCAGTGTGATCCAAGATCAGATCCCCTTCCTAATGCCCAGGCACGGCGCGGTCCGCCACCTCCGCCGGTCGCTCGCTGATCATGGCTCGCGATGGGCTGTTGGCCGCCATCAAGACTCTCCCCGAGCACTTGGTTAAGACTCTGACGTGGGATCAGGGAACCGAGCTGGCCCAGCACCGGCAGATCACGATGGCCACGACTATGGCTATCTACTTCTGTGATCCGCATTCGCCGTGGCAGCGGGGCAGCAACGAGAACACCAACGGGCTGCTGCGCCAATATTTGAATATTCGCTCTCCTGGGGGCAGGTGTTATTGACCTTCGGGGCCACTGATCGAAGGTGTAGGTAGCATGTTGTGGCGCCACCGGATATTTGTGTTGGAGGCCATCCTTGGTTCCAGGTTCACGCCGACGCGATCGTGGACGGCACCGAGCACAGTACCCTCCGCGCCGAGACCGGCGGCCACAATGTGGGCGAACTCACCGCCGGCCAAGTCGAGATACTGGCCCGTTGCGCGTTCGGATTGAGTCAGGCCGTAATGCTCCCCGGTCGGGGTTTCTGACCCCTAGTTTCGCAACCCGGTCACTCTTCTTTCATGTTGACTCAGCTCGCGCGCGAACAGACGGGTTCTCGTGGCGTCCCGTTGAGGGTTCCCCATCCGGAACGAAGCGCGAGTCGTTGATCGACTATTGAATGTCCCGGTCACCGTCCCCTTTGCGGGCATTGTCGATGGTCTGGTGGTTTCCGGCGCTGCAGTTGCGGCGCACCGCCGTGAATAAGTAGATCGCCCGACAGGCATTCGCGAGCTATCCAACGGATAAACACGGAACGTGTGCAGGGCGTGCTGGCTCGGGCTGTGCCGGTAACAGTAGCGTTCGTAGCTGCGCCTTGGCTTTTGTCATCCTGGATCTGACGGTTGAGGGGTTGATGCCGAGAATTGCTGCTGCCTCGTGTGATTTGAAGCCGTCCCAGTAGATCAGTCGGACTAATTCACTTTCACCGGCGGAAAGTGATGCGATCGCATCTCGGAGCTCAACGCCCTTGTCTTCGGGCTGGGGTGCCGGAGTGGTTCGCAGTTCGTGGGCGAATCTCTGCACCGCGGCCGAGTGGCGTGCGGAGTTGCGTCGGGTGCTTCGCAACACATTGTGAGCGATGCCGAATAGCCACATGCGTGCTTCTGTCGCGTCTGTCGGCATTTTGCGATGGAGTTTCCATGCCGTGATGAGTAGCTCACCATATGCTTCGGCGGCGTCAGCCGGGTTCGATATCCTGCGCAAGAAGTAGCGGAATAGGTCGCCTTCGCTGTCTTCTATAGCAATCTTAAAGCGAGCTTGACAGTCCGCAGTGCTCACAAGTCGCACCCTTCCGAAGCCATGTTGAAGCCGACGAGATTGGGGTCGTAACCTTTTGCCTCCAGGTGCTCCCACGTCAAGTTCGAGGCGACCCGCCACACAGCCATCTGCTTGGCCTGCGCATCGCTCATGGTGATCGGATTTACATCGCCACTCTCATCGTGGGCGTTGAGATACGACTCGCGGTTCTCGGCTTCCATCTGCGCGGTGTCCAACGTTTCAAGATCGAGCGCGCCCACGAACGCTCGTGTTTCACGCGCGATGTCTGAGTTCTCGTCTACGCCATCCAAGAAGCTGACGGTGAATCCTGCGAAGCAGATCTCGGCACCATTGGACACTGAGAAGACATTGTCCGCGACCCAACCCCAGGGCGTTTCCATGCCGCCGGCAGCCACTGCTGCTGACCCTCCACCGAGAAGCAACACCGAAGCTGCGACGCCGGCGGTCCACGCCTGCAAACGACGTGCACGGCGGGGTTTTGCTTCAGCGAGGATCCGCTCACGATGCCCGGCCAAGCCTGTGGGCAGCGGCGGCTGGGGTGCCGTCTCGCGGAGCAAGAGTTCGAGTTCAGTGTTGTCCATGGTGCGCCTTCCGATAAGTACATTCACTCAGTACATGACCGCTGGCACCCGTTTTGTCCACGTGTCCTCAAGAATAGGTCAGGAGACAGTAACGCCAGTCATAGATACCGCGAGGTCTTTTCCAGGACTCGGAACCGCTTTGCGGGCTGAGGATCCGAGCCCTTGGGCTTTGGACTGCTTTAGCCGAAGAACGCCCGTAAGGGGTTCCGCTTGCGGGCGGTGGAGGGAAAGTAATTCTGCGCCGGGTAGACGTCCAGAAGCAATCGCGCGCACTCCCGTCATTGGAGTTCCCGGATAACCGATCGAAATGGCGTGGTGCGGTAGCCATCCAGTTTCTACCTGAAGCAAGTGAGCTGCCTGCTCCACGTTGTCCGCCGGATAAATTGTCGCTAAGCAACTTCCGAGCCCCAAGGCAGTCGCGGCCAGAATGACCGTCTGGCTGACCTTTCCGAGATCGAATTGGGTGTCCTGGAAGCCGTTGTCGGCGGAGAGAAGGACGAGGGCGCACGGCGCGGACGCGATGTGTTGCGCGTAGGCCCCGAGTGCACTGAGCCTTTCAAGGTGTGCTTTGTCACGCACTGCGATGAAACGCCACGGCTGCCGGTTGCGAGCCGAACCAGTCCACCGCGCAGTGTCAACAATCTGCTCCAGCAGCTCGGTGGACACCGCGCGATCGGTAAACGACCGAACGGCCGATCGTGCGGTGAGGGTTCGAATCAATTCCAGTGCTTCCATCTACTCAGCTTCCCATTCCGGCAGGATGAACGCTGCGCACCACTAGGCGATGGTAATCGTCAATAGGTCCTGCGCTCAGAGTGCCCGCTCAGGGTTGGCGATACGGGCACGGCTCCCGAAGGATTCGGTTTTCAACTAAAAGTCACTACGCGCGACGCCTTACATCGAACGAAGCTAGGCGGGTGCGTCGACTCTGCAACGCACTATCGACTTCGGGGTCCTCCTAGTCGACGAACGCAGCCCATCGAACGTTCGTGATGGCATAGTCGACCATGCCTTGATCGGAGCCGGGAATCGGGCCAGCAATCCCCTCACGCCGAGTGCCTGAATACGTCAGGCCCAAGCGACTCATCACCGCACGAGATCCTGCGTTGACCGCCATCGTTTCGGCGAAAATTTAGGTTAGCCCCATGTCGTCGAAGCCGTACGCGAGCAATGCTGCGGCGCCTTCAGAAGCCAATCCTTGAAGCCAGAATTCCGGCAGCAGCCGATACCCCAGTTCTGCTTGTCCTCGCTCATCATCGTCTTCCGATGTGAGGAGCCACCAGCCGACGAAGTCTGCTCCAGTAAAACCCGCCCAGAAACCGAGACCGTTTCGCGCTTCGTCGATGCGTTCTTGATGGTGTTTCTCGACTTCCAAACGTTCCCGCGGTTGGCCAGCACCGAGGTAACGCATGACGTCGGGATGTGCGTCCAGGGCGACCTCGTATTCGAGGTGTTCCTCTCCCAGCGGAATGAGAGTCAACCGTTTGGTCTGAAGAGTGCGTTGGATCATCTCCTGACTATTGCAGCCAGGCATGTCCATGGCCAATCCGAACTGGGCTGGGGCGGCCAACATAAACGCCCGCGATGGCCACCAACTGCCCGCTCATAGTCGACAGGAAACGTCCCGTAGGGGGTTCCCGTTACGGGCATATCGGGCACGCTGGAAACGAACGAGCGTTTTCACGAAGGGGCCGAGCCTTCTTGATCTAACTGGTATAAACGGTTAGTTTTGTTTTATGTCCGAGCGTTCCAGATATCCCATGCCTGCTGACGTGGCCACTGCCCTGACCGACTCCGGCGTGCAAGGCGCATACGATGAACGCCCGGCGTACCAACGCAATGACTACATCGGCTGGATCGAGCGGGCCAAGATATTAGACACTCGCTCGCGGCGCATCGGACAGATGCTCGATGAGCTAGCTGTCGGCGGCGTTTACATGGGAATGCAGCACGCACCCTCTCACAAGAACGGCTCATGACCAGCCGGTCGGATACCGGCGTCTGGCTGACGCCTTCCGACGGCCGGCGATGGCGCTTCTATCCCGGCGCACTGAGTCTCGCCTTCGGGTGCACGGGCGACTTCGGATACAACGTCGACGCGTGGGAGACGCTGCGGAAGCCCACCGACCTTGATCTTTGGCTGTCCGAACGTTTCGGTCCCGTCCTGCACCCGAGCGACGACGCCGACTTTGGTGGAGCGAAGCAGCTCCGAGCAGCGATCACGTCTACCGCACGGCGCGCGGCCTCCGGCCAGCTACTGGACCCCGCCGACATCGACACCATCAACCTCTGGGTAAGTCGGCCATCGGTGCCCCCGTATCTTCCCGGCGGAACATACGGACCTGTGCCGCCGACGCCTTCCCAGATGCTTGCAACGATCGCACATGACGCCATCCAAACCTTCGCTACAACCGCCGGCATGGTCCGTGAATGCGCGGCCGAGGACTGCCACCTGATCTTCCTCGACACCTCCCGTCCCCAGAGCCGCCGCTGGTGCTCCATGAGCCGTTGCGGCGGTCGAGCAAAAGCAAGGGCCCACTACGCCCGCCACCTGACAGGAGAACGCTCATGACACGACAGACCACCCACGTCGACCCCGCCGAACTGCACCACAACCCCGCCTTCACCCAAGGTGTCATCGCCCCCGCAGGCCCGATGCTCTACGTCGGTGGGCAAAACGGCACCGACAGCCACGGAGAACTAGCCGAAGGGATCGAAGCTCAGACGACTCAAGCGATGAGCAACGTCCTGGCCGTACTCGCAGCCGCAGGGACCGGACCCGAGCATGTCGTCAAGCTCACGATATACCTCACCAGTGGCATTGATCCGCGAGCCGCATTCGGGGCCTCACAATCAGTCTGGGGCAACCATCGGACCGCAATCTCCGTCCTCATCGTCGCCGACCTTGCTGTCCCAGGGGCATTAGTGGAGGTGGACGCCATCGCACTCATTCCATAAGTCGTCGATTCCCCCTAAACGATCGTGCAGAGGCTTGCCTCATTCGCTGGTCGGGACGTGTATCACCCATCTGATCGGTCATATCAAGAGCGGACTGCCATCTGCCCGTTGAGGGTTCCGCTTACGGGCAACATGCTCCGCGAAGCGACTTGAGCTGAATCACGTTTAAACGCGCCCGCTGGAGGTCCGGCTTGCGGGCGGTCGGTGAGTGCCTGAGGCCGGATCGGGTGCCGATAGACGTCAGCTGATCCCCAGTCGCTCGAAGACCAGCGTGGTCTGGATGCGGTCGCCGCCCCCGAGGTCCTTACTGCCTGAGGCTAAGGTCGTGATGGTGTGCAGTCGATAGCCGAGGGCGGCTTGCGCGTTGATAGACCTTTCTAGCTCGGTGAGGTTGCCAGATCCGGTACCGAATAGCTTCTCCTTCAGCACCACCTGCAATACGACGTAGCTCTGCCCTTTTTGCGCCGGCCGTGGTCGACCTCCCGCGACGGACTCCGACTTGATGTGGTCGATCAGCGCGGCGGGACTGTTCACCGGCGCCTCCTCTTGCCACACATCCATCCACTGCTCGCCGTCCCACCGTCGCTGGCGACCCGAACCGTCGTCGTACCAACCTGCTGCTGCGTTCGCCACTGTTGCCTCGTTTCAGTCGGTCAGGTCGCGACGCGCCTGGACGTGCGCTAAAACGTATCAGCCGGTATCGCTGGCGGCACCGATTGCCTCAGGCGTCGAGACCTAACCCACCCGCACCGGCTGCTGCAGCACGGCCTGTTCTGCCGAGTAGGTGAAAGTCTCGATCTTGTCGCCCAGCAGCGCGGAGTCGCAGCCGGAGCGGATGTCGCGGATCTCCTTGCCCTATGCGATTGTGCGGTCTAATGTGAGTGAGTGCTCACGTCAAATATCGAAGCGGACACATCCGCGGCATCCATCACCACCGACGGCCTACTCCGCCAATTCGGCAGTCTCACGGCGCTTGACCGCGTTAGTGTGGCTCTTCCCCGGGGCGGCGTGGTTGGCCTCCTTGGCCCCAACGGGTCCGGCAAGTCGACTCTGATTCGCATCCTGCTCGGGCTCATTCCACCGACATCGGGCCGGGCCACCGTACTCGGCCACTCGACCACGAACCCCGCCCGCTACGCACACGACGTCGGAGCGCTCATCGAGGCACCGTCATTTGTTCCGGGGCTCTCGGCTCGAAAGAATCTCCTGTCGCTGGCTCGCCTGCGAGGATTGCCCTCGACCCGGGTCGCCGAGGTCATTCGCATCGTAGGTCTCGAGGGTCGGGAGAACGAATCCGTTCGCCGTTTCTCGCTCGGGATGAAGCAGCGGCTCGGCATCGCGGCGGCGCTGCTGCCTGACCCGGCACTTCTGATCCTCGACGAGCCGACCAACGGCCTTGACCCGGCCGGGATCGTGGAGATTCGGCAGCTGCTCAAAACTCTGGCCGCCGAGGGGCGCACCGTGGTTGTCTCATCGCACTTGCTCGCCGAGATCCAGGCGGCATGCGACTATCTCGTCATCATCCGTTTCGGGGAGCTGATGTTCTCGGGACCGATTGGCGAGTTGCTCGATAAGGCCGGCGCGCGCATCGAAGTCGCCCCGGAGAACCCCGCTGATGTCGACCGGCTGCGCACCGCTCTCGAGGCCGCTGGGTGGTCGCTTGAAGAGGACTCGCTAGTCGTACGCGGCCCCGCCACCGCCGCGGCAGCGCTCAATCGCGCTGCCCACGAGGCAGGCATCACGCTCAGCCGGCTGACCCCGATCGACGAATCCCTTGAGGACGTGTTCCTCGAGTTGACGGCGGCGCCGACCCCCAACTCAACGGCCGCTCCGCAGGGTGCCCGGAAGAAAGTTGCCACCGATGCGTGAATTGCGAAGCGAACTCACCCGCCTCAACCGGCGGGGAATCTGGCTGGGTTGGTTGGGCCTCATGGCAGTCTTCGCTGTCCTGATCAACACAGTGATTTACACGATCGCAGCGAACGGAACGGTTCCTCCTGGCGGAGGTCCGGGAGTCTCGTTCCCAAGCGTGGTAACTCTGGAAAGCTCATCGGGACTCGTCGCGGGAGTCTCCTCCGCGGCAAGCATGTTCGGAGTGATCACACTTTCGTTCTGGGCGATCGCAACAGCCTCGGACTACAGCACGGGCCTCATTCGTCTGCTGGCCGCCGCCCAGCCACACCGCTGGAGGCTACTGCTCGGGAAAATAGGAGCACTGCTCATCTGGACGGCCCTGGCAACAACGCTGGCGGTCGCCGTCAACCTGGCGGCAGCGCTGCCCT
The DNA here is from genome assembly GCF_004403345.1 of Cryobacterium lyxosi. Lineage (NCBI taxonomy): Bacteria > Bacillati > Actinomycetota > Actinomycetes > Micrococcales > Microbacteriaceae > Cryobacterium > Cryobacterium lyxosi. Next base: position 6,246 of record NZ_SOGT01000009.1, on the reverse strand, counting down.
CGGCGGAAGCCGCGGGAATTTCTACCGAGCTCTGGATGGATGACGTTGTCGGCAACGTTGCGCGCGCCTGGATGAATTCATTCAGCGCCAGTGTGGTCTGGGGAGTCATCGGACTCGTGCTCGCCCTTCTGAGCCGGTCCTCGGCGATCGCCATCTCGGTGGGGGTCGGGTGGGTTCTCCTCATCGAGACGATCATCAAGACCGCGTCGAGCGACGCGGGCAAATGGCTGCCCGGAACGACTCTCACCGCGCTGGCTCAGGGTGGAACCGATGACCTGTCTTTTGCGGGCGCCGTTCTGATCGGCTGCATCTACGCGGCGGTCGGCCTCACCATCGGGCTCGTGATCTTCATTCGCAGACCGATAACCGAATAGTCCGATTGGATAGACCTATGAACGCCCGCGGAGACACCACCCGAAAACGCCTTATCGACGCGACCACGGCTCTGGTTCGCGAGGTCGGCTACGCCAACGTCCGGACTCGCTCGATAGCGGTTGCGGCGGGTGTCGCCGAGGGCACCCTCTATCGGCACTTCGCCGACAAACGGTCGCTCTTCTACGCCGCGGTGCTGGATCGAAACGCACCCATCGTCGCCGCAACGGCGACCCTGCCTTCCCTGGCCGGACAGGGCACAGTGCTCGGCAACCTACTTGACACCATCCGACAACTAGCCCTGCTTCAGCAGGACCTGTTGCCGCTGGAGCAGGCGATGATCGCCGACCCGACCCTCGCCCCGCCCCTCGGAGAAGGGCCACAGATGCCATTGGAGGGCCCGCCACACGATATCACCCAGTATCTCGCCGAGGAGCAGACCCTGGGCCGGGTTCGCGCCGATTGTGACCCAACACTCGCCGCGATCACGCTGCTGGCGATGTTGTTCGGGCTGGCCGTTCATCCAGTGTTGGGCAAGGATCTCGCGGAATCGGAGCTCCTGAGCGCTTCCGTTAGTTACTTCGTAGACGGAGTCGGCGCCTCGGCCACATAACCCAAACTCACCGGGTTGGCGTCGACATGTACTGAACTCTGCAACTTCCAGCTTGGGGCCTGCAACAGCCGTGGACCCTGTTCAACATTGCCTTTACCGTTCGCGGCGAACGTTCCTGAGTCACACAGCAGCGGGAAGTTCAGCACGTGGTCGGGGCGGCCTCAGATCCGGCGCGCTGAGCGTCCCCCTTGCGGTTCAGACCAAAACTCTCCAATTCTACTCATCAGTCCGACCGGTCGGTCGGTTTCCGTGCTATCGTCACCTCATGAGCAACAGGGAACACATTCTGCAGACCGCTCGACGATTCGCGATCGAGACCGGGTCGGTGCCGTCGATGGATGCCATCGCTCATCAGGCAGGGGTGTCGAAGGGGGGACTGATGCACCACTTCAAGTCACGCGCTGCCCTGGTGGAGGGTATTGCGGTGCAGGCAATTCAGGATATGGATCAGGAACTGACCGCGGCCGCCGGGCGTGGCAACGTGATCGAGACCTGGTTGCGGCTCTCATCATCCCGTGAAGAGGCCGCTCTCTATCGGGCGATGTTGATCCTGCTCACTGATCGCCCTTCGATGACCGACACGCTTATGCAGCAAGCCGCGGCGGCAACCGAACGGTGGGAACAACTCTTCGCCATTGAAACAGGGGACCCGACCGCAGCCTCGGTTATCCGTCTCCTGGGTGATGGAATGCTGCTCAACAGCATCACGGACGACTACTCTGCACCCAGCGTTGATGCGATCTTGCAGTGGCTGGATCGCAGGTCCACCAGGTGATTAATGGTGGCCTCCTCGTCGGCATCGCCAGCCTCGCCCTAGCTGATTCGCTCAACCCAGCGACTATCGCCGTCATCACCCTGATCCTGCTGACCGTCAGCCACAGGCCTGTCGGTTCAGCAATAACGTTCGTCCTAGGCGCGATGAGCACGGTCTTCACCCTCGGCATGGTCATCTTCCTCGGCGCCAATGCCGCCGCCGACGCCGTAGGCGAAGGGCTCATCTGGCTTCGCCGCGGAGTGTTCCTCATCGCCGCCATCGCTCTCGCCGTCGCCGGGCTCCGCCGCTTCAAGGGCCGGGAAAGGAAAGGCATCGACCTGCCGTCCTGGTTCGGGGTGTGGACAGCATTCCCGCTCGGCATCCTCGTTACTGGAGCTGACCTGCCGAACGCGTTCCCCTACTTCATCGCCATCGAACGGATGGTCGCCGCGGACATCGACATTCCCGTAGGCCTGTTCGTACTCGCCGGCTACGCCCTCGTGTACTGCATCCCATGCCTTATTCTGCTCGCCCTCGGCTTGGCACACGGCGACAAAGTTAGGTCACGCCTACGAAAAGTGTTAGATCGGTTCTCGACGGGAACCATCAAACGCTCTATCCCAGCAGCGATCGCCCTGTTCGTCCTCGCCACCGCAGTCATCACTATCGTTCTCTGGCCCTGAGCACCCTGCGCGAGACGAGAACGGTGTGGATCCCCCACCGCGCATCACTGAGCGAAGTTGAGCAGCTTGGACGGGGTGCAGTTTAAACCGGATTGTGGTGGTGAATTCGCCGAGCAGTGTTTCACCGCTGTAGTTGTACAATTATTCACCTCACCGAACCTCATTCTTCCCGACATTGTCTTGACTGCCCGGTCAGGGTTCGGCCTGCGGGCCCAGTTCTGTGACTGGAGTAGCCATCGATGGCTAGCCGACCCTTTCCTCATTTCAGTATTGGATTGTGAACTCTCCAATGCGAGTTTCGCCATCGTTTTGATAGACGGGGACCGAAACAGTTTTTCCCGCCATTGAGTCTTGCCACGCGAGTGCTTGCTCCGGGGACGTGAAAGTCGTTGCTTGATCGTTTCCGTCTGCTTGGGCAAGTTCCCCAGCATGCACAAAGCCGTCATTTCCATTAGTCGCGATGACTGCAATCAAGTCCGGCTCACCGCCTTCGTTCAGCGCGCCATACGTCTCGCCGTTGTCGTTAACGGCCCACTCTGTGGTCCGCTCGCTGACGTACGTCGCGGCAATAGTCCAGCTGGATTCTGGTGGGGTCGTGATGGTGATGGACTGCTGTCCCGGCGAGAGAGTCAGCGTGTAGCTGCCACCGCCGGTGGCTTGACCGACATCGTCCATGGTGCAGCCGATGCTCGCGCCGTCCTCAAAGGTGAACGTTCCCGGACTCAGACAGGTCAGGGAAACGAAAACACCTGTTGCCCCGTCAGGCACAGCGCCCAGCTGGAGAGTGTCTGTTCCCGTCGCCGTTTTCACCACGGATGCACCAAATTCGGTGACCTCCTGTGCGCCGGGCATGGTCAACAGGCCTGCGGCAGCAGCAGCACCGCCGATCAGGATGCTCGCTCCGGCAAAGATGCCCGCTCCGAGACGGAGGTGTCTGCGCCAGAAAGGGACGGTCGACGATGGTGCGGAAACGCGCGCGTCCAGCTCGTTGCGAACTGCAGCCGAAAATACCGGGTCAAAATCGATCTGCGTCATGTGCGTGCCTCCGTCAGTTGCTCTCGAATTTTTCCTTTGGCCCGATGCAGACGGGTGCGGGCTGCCCCGTCGGAGAGTCCCAGAAGAGTTGCAGCCTCGGTGACCGCATAGTCCTCCAGGACGACCAAGACGACCAAGGAAGCATCCGCGGGCTTGAGCATCTTCATCGCGGCTTTCATGTACCCGACCGACTCGCCTTCCTCGATGTGGGCGACAGCAATCTGCTCGGCGTCAGCTGTGGCGTCCGCTCGCGGCAGCGAATCAAAAAGTGCGCGGTACCGTCGAGTTCCGCGGCTGACATTGCGCGCGATGTTGTCGGCCGTTACCAATAGCCAGGGAAGGACCGAATCGCTGACGAGGATGACGCTGGCGCGGCGGCGCCACAACTCAAAGAATGACGCCGACGTGACTTCTTCAGCATCATGGGCGTTGTCGACCAGACGTAGAACGTGGCGAAACACCCGATCACGATGTCGGTCGAACAGTGACGTGAACGCACGGCCATCATTGGCGCACGCACGCGTCCAGACCTCGACTTCGCTCACCACACCAGTATCCATACCCTGTAATGTCCGCCCATCTTCAAAACGTTACAGTTGGCCACGGCCGACAGCTCTTTGCATCGGAGCCGCATGGCTGCAATCCGAAAATCGCACATCCACGCGGCCCACGGTCATTCAATTGAACTCAATCTTTCGATTCCCGTAAGGGGTTCCCCTATCGGGAAGGGGAAGGGAAATGGGAATGAGACGGGGGTGAGGATGGCACGTTCAAGCGCTCCGTTGCGGTGACGATGTCAAGTGACCCGCCATTGGATTGGATCAGCGCTCTGAGCTGTCCGCAGCTTCCAGATATCTCACTAGGAGAACAGTGAGGGAGGACTCCCCGTCTCGTACCTCCGTCACAAGCTCGGCGTCCAACTGCATCGCATCTGCGACGGCCCGATGAGAGAGTTTTTCATCCAAATTCCGCAGCAGGTCATCGAGCTCGTAACCAAGCGCCTCGGCGCTCCGCAGCGCCGCCTGCAGCGCCCGCGAAACACGGACGATTTCTGGAATGCTCATTGCATCCGGGGCGATGACGGGGGGCCGATCGGACGACGCCGAGAAAGTGATATGTGCTTCTGGCATGCTCCGACTGTACGACAGCCCTCCAGATTGCGGAGCACCACCGCGGCTCCGTCACTGATCAGGCTGGCTCTGGGCCCAGCCTTGGCGTCTCTGTCCGGATTCCCACAGGGGGTTCGGCTACCGGCACGGCCCAGGAGCCGTTGGTGGTTTAAGCCCACGTCGAGGAGCACGTCTTAAAGTGACTCTGGTTACGAAAATGGTTACTACTTAGACGCTTACGAGATGCTCGTGCTGGTAAGCAGAGTGGAGAAGTCCTGTGAAGTCGGCATCGGCTATCAGTCGATGATCACCAATTCGGGCGATGGCGATGCCAGGGGTCCACGAATTCACCACGACGCCCGCCAGCTGACCAAGTGATTCGTTTCGACGAATGGGTTGGGTTTTCTGGTCCACGCCGAGTGCGCTGAGTTGGCGCTGGAGAATTTGCATAGTTACGCCGGTAAGGATGTTGGCTTCCGGCCAAATCACTGAGCTTCCATCCCAAAAAGCCAGGTTCCAAATGGTCGCTTCGCTCAGTCGTCCTTCAAAATCTTCAAAGGCAGCATCGTCAAATCCCCGAGTGACGGCCTGACGAAGAAGCAGCGTCTTGGCCACTTCGCCGACGTGCTTCACATGAGGCAGGTCGCGCTGGTGGGCAACAACGTCCAAGGCCAACGGCCCCAGGGGAACCGTGGCAGCGTCTGTGATTCTCGTCACAACATCCAGCTGTATTTCAGCGCGAGGAGCCACGAACTCTCCTGGGGACGACGTGATGAAAAACGCCAACGATGCGTCCTCGGGTGCTGCGTTGAGTGCCACACGGAGATAGTCCACAATTTGGGCATCCGGAAGGTGCCCGCCAAACATCGTGTCGCTGGCATCTCGGAGCCGCTGCAGATGCAGGTCCAGACCGCGTATGGATCGATCGTGAATCTGCATTGCCGTGAAGTGAGCAAAGCCCGCAAATGCCAGTGGAGCCAAGTCGTCAGACGAGGCGGCTGTACCGTTGAAGAGTGTCAGTGAGTGCGTCATGAGTGAAGGGTATGAGGTGACATTAGTGTCAGAGGCAAAACCCACTCCGCACGAAATGCTACGCATCGGCGAGTTGTCGGCGCTCACAGGAGTCGGGCCGCGGCTTCTTCGGTACTACCAAAGCAGAGGCCTCCTGTCCGCCGACCGGTCCACGTCGGGCCAGCGGCTTTTCGACCCCGCGGTGGTGGACAGAGTGCGAGCGATCCGTTCCCTCCTAGACGTTGGGCTGCCAACCCGCACGATTCTGGAACTCATCGACTGCGTCTCCGAGTCCGGGCGCCTCGAGCCGTGCGCGACACCCGTCCTAGTGGAGCACCTCAAGGCATATGACGCGCGTATTGCAGACCTCGTGAGCACTCGCGAAGGCCTCGAAGCCCTCATTAACTCGGGTCCAAATGCCCACCACCCTGCCAGAGTCAAGAGTGAACCCCAAGGCGAGCTCCTTCCGGATCTGCTCCGATGATCTCGTCACCTCGCTGGGAAGTCCCGGCGATGCACTAGAGCCCGGCGAAGACTGCTGCCTCCACCGTCCCGTATGGGGTTCGTGATGGGGCGTGCAGACTCCCCGTATCCCCCCTGTGCGCGCTCTTCTGTTGCGCGTCGTCGGCGCATGCCCCGGCCGGGTAGGCCGGACCGTAGACTCACACT
>NZ_SOGT01000010.1:0-5711 GCF_004403345.1 Cryobacterium lyxosi | reverse complement strand
CTGGGATTGGTCGATTTGACAGGGACTGGCCGGGTGGGTAAGTTAGACAAGTTGCCCCGGAGCGACAGCCCAGTAGGGCCTGAAGTCGGGTGCGTCCGATCCTTGAGAACTCAACAGCGTGCACAATGTCAAATGCCAAAAACCTCGTGGTTGTGGCCCGTTTCTAGCGGGGTGCAGCTAAGAGATTCCTTTGGAAATAATATTGAACAAGTCCTCACTTCGGTGAGGCAACTATACAAAGCAAGTCAGTAATGATTTGTTCTTGTCAGTTTCAAACTTGCATCTTCTAGGCCTATTCCGGTCTGTGGGTGCACTAGATGGGCATTCGATCTTCGGGTCGGGTAGCTATTCAAACATTTACGGAGAGTTTGATCCTGGCTCAGGACGAACGCTGGCGGCGTGCTTAACACATGCAAGTCGAACGGTGAAGAGGAGCTTGCTCCTTGGATCAGTGGCGAACGGGTGAGTAACACGTGAGCAATCTGCCCTTGACTCTGGGATAACTGCGGGAAACTGTAGCTAATACCGGATATTACCTTGGAAGGCATCTTCTGGGGTGGAAAGAATTTTGGTCAAGGATGAGCTCGCGGCCTATCAGCTAGTTGGTGAGGTAATGGCTCACCAAGGCGACGACGGGTAGCCGGCCTGAGAGGGTGACCGGCCACACTGGGACTGAGACACGGCCCAGACTCCTACGGGAGGCAGCAGTGGGGAATATTGCACAATGGGCGCAAGCCTGATGCAGCAACGCCGCGTGAGGGACGACGGCCTTCGGGTTGTAAACCTCTTTTAGTAGGGAAGAAGCGACTGGGTTTTCCTGGGAGTGACGGTACCTGCAGAAAAAGCACCGGCTAACTACGTGCCAGCAGCCGCGGTAATACGTAGGGTGCAAGCGTTGTCCGGAATTATTGGGCGTAAAGAGCTCGTAGGCGGTTTGTCGCGTCTGCTGTGAAAACCCGAGGCTCAACCTCGGGCCTGCAGTGGGTACGGGCAGACTAGAGTGCGGTAGGGGAGATTGGAATTCCTGGTGTAGCGGTGGAATGCGCAGATATCAGGAGGAACACCAATGGCGAAGGCAGATCTCTGGGCCGTAACTGACGCTGAGGAGCGAAAGCATGGGGAGCGAACAGGATTAGATACCCTGGTAGTCCATGCCGTAAACGTTGGGAACTAGATGTGGGGACCATTCCACGGTCTCCGTGTCGCAGCTAACGCATTAAGTTCCCCGCCTGGGGAGTACGGCCGCAAGGCTAAAACTCAAAGGAATTGACGGGGGCCCGCACAAGCGGCGGAGCATGCGGATTAATTCGATGCAACGCGAAGAACCTTACCAAGGCTTGACATATACCGGAAACGGCCAGAAATGGTCGCCCCGCAAGGTCGGTATACAGGTGGTGCATGGTTGTCGTCAGCTCGTGTCGTGAGATGTTGGGTTAAGTCCCGCAACGAGCGCAACCCTCGTCCTATGTTGCCAGCACGTAATGGTGGGAACTCATGGGATACTGCCGGGGTCAACTCGGAGGAAGGTGGGGATGACGTCAAATCATCATGCCCCTTATGTCTTGGGCTTCACGCATGCTACAATGGCCGGTACAAAGGGCTGCGATACCGTAAGGTGGAGCGAATCCCAAAAAGCCGGTCTCAGTTCGGATTGAGGTCTGCAACTCGACCTCATGAAGTCGGAGTCGCTAGTAATCGCAGATCAGCAACGCTGCGGTGAATACGTTCCCGGGCCTTGTACACACCGCCCGTCAAGTCATGAAAGTCGGTAACACCCGAAGCCAGTGGCCGAACCCGCAAGGGACGGAGCTGTCGAAGGTGGGATTGGTGATTAGGACTAAGTCGTAACAAGGTAGCCGTACCGGAAGGTGCGGCTGGATCACCTCCTTTCTAAGGAGCACGTGTCGTCCCGTCTGTATACAGCGGAATATGGCGACCAGTCATACGGAAGCGAATGTCTTTCGATGGCGCTCATGGGTGGAACATTGACATTGATGCAAGAACGGCTGAGATCTACTCGGTACGCCTGGTTCGTAAGGACGGGGTTGGAAAAGTAGGTCGCAGAGAGACTTGTATATGCACGCTGTTGGGTCCTGAGGGACCGGAACAACTGGGACGTAAATGTCGTGGTTGATCTGATTCTTCTGGACTTTTTCTCGTTGGCATCACTTGCCGGCGGGAAGGGTACCGCCCGTACTTTGAGAACTACACAGTGGACGCGAGCATCTTAAATTTGACTGTCTTCGGACAGCAAATTACAAAGATCTATTTATAGATCATTGGTCAATTTCGGTCGCGAATTTATTCGCGGCACTTAATCGATTCAAACTCATGTGATTTCAAATTTTTAAGAGCAAACGGTGAATGCCTTGGCATGTAGAGCCGAAGAAGGACGTAGTAATCTGCGATAAGCCTCGGGGAGTTGATAAACGAACTGTGATCCGAGGATGTCCGAATGGGGAAACCCCGCCAGGCCCGCAAGGTGACCTGGTGACTCCCGCCTGAATATATAGGGCGGGTAGAGGGAACGTGGGGAAGTGAAACATCTCAGTACCCACAGGAAGAGAAAACAACAGTGATTCCGTTAGTAGTGGCGAGCGAACCCGGATGAGGCTAAACCGATCATGTGTGATAGCCGGTAGGCGTTGCATGGTCGGGGTTGCGGGACTTTTCTGCCTATTCTACCGAATGGTAAGGGTTAGAACGTTGTATAGACGAACAGGATTGAAAGCCTGGTCATAGAGGGTGCGAACCCCGTAGTCGAAATGCAGCAATCGCCCGAGAAGTATCCCAAGTAGCACGGGGCCCGAGAAATCCCGTGTGAATCCGTCAGGACCACCTGATAAGCCTAAATACTCCTACATGACCGATAGTGAACAAGTACCGTGAGGGAAAGGTGAAAAGTACCCCGGGAGGGGAGTGAAATAGTACCTGAAACCGTTTGCTTACAAACCGTTGGAGCCAGCTTTGTTCTGGTGACAGCGTGCCTTTTGAAGAATGAGCCTGCGAGTTAGTGATATGTGGCGAGCTTAACCCGAGAGGGGAATGCGTAGCGAAAGCGAGTCTGAATAGGGCGATTCAGTCGCATGTCCTAGACCCGAAGCGAAGTGATCTATCCATGGCCAGGTTGAAGCGACGGTAAGACGTCGTGGAGGACCGAACCCACTTCAGTTGAAAATGGAGGGGATGAGCTGTGGATAGGGGTGAAAGGCCAATCAAACTTCGTGATAGCTGGTTCTCTCCGAAATGCATTTAGGTGCAGCGTTGCGTGTTTCTTGCCGGAGGTAGAGCTACTGGATGGCCGATGGGGCCTAAAAGCTTACTGACGTCAGCCAAACTCCGAATGCCGGTAAGTGAGAGCGCAGCAGTGAGACGGTGGGGGATAAGCTTCATCGTCGAGAGGGAAACAACCCAGACCACCAACTAAGGTCCCAAAGCGCGTGCTAAGTGGGAAAGGATGTGGAGTTGCACAGACAACCAGGAGGTTGGCTTAGAAGCAGCCACCCTTGAAAGAGTGCGTAATAGCTCACTGGTCAAGTGATTCCGCGCCGACAATGTAACGGGGCTCAAGCACGCCACCGAAGTTGTGGCATTGATATTTTTGGTTAGCTGCACCCTTGTGGTGTTAGTTCAGCCGTGTTGATGGGTAGGAGAGCGTCGTGTGGCCAGCGAAGCGGCGGTGTAAACCAGCCGTGGAGGCCACACGAGTGAGAATGCAGGCATGAGTAGCGAAAGACGGGTGAGAAACCCGTCCTCCGAAAGATCAAGGGTTCCAGGGCCAGGCTAATCCGCCCTGGGTAAGTCGGGACCTAAGGCGAGGCCGACAGGCGTAGTCGATGGACAACGGGTTGATATTCCCGTACTGACGAAAAACCGCCCAAGCTAATCCAGTAATGCTAAGCATCTGAATCCCCTAGATGGATCCCTTCGGGGTGAAGCGTGGGGCCTAGCGTGCGACCCTATGCTGGTGCGGTTAGCGTATTAACAGGTGTGACGCAGGAAGGTAGCTGAGCCGGGCGATGGTTGACCCGGTCTAAGGATGTAGGGCGAACGATAGGCAAATCCGTCGTTCATGATGCCTGAGACCCGATGGGTAGCCCGTAAGGGTGAAATCAGTGATCCTATGCTGCCAAGAAAAGCATCGACGCGAGGTTTTAGTCACCCGTACCCCAAACCGACTCAGGTGATCAGGTAGAGAATACTAAGGAGATCGAGAGAATCGTGGTTAAGGAACTCGGCAAAATGCCCCCGTAACTTCGGGAGAAGGGGGGCCTGAGGCGTGAACGGACTTGCTCCGGGAGCGTTCGAAGGCCGCAGAGACCAGTGGGAAGCGACTGTTTACTAAAAACACAGGTCCGTGCTAAGTCGCAAGACGATGTATACGGACTGACGCCTGCCCGGTGCTGGAAGGTTAAGAGGAACGGTTAGCCGCAAGGCGAAGCTGAGAATTTAAGCCCCAGTAAACGGCGGTGGTAACTATAACCATCCTAAGGTAGCGAAATTCCTTGTCGGGTAAGTTCCGACCTGCACGAATGGCGTAACGACTTCCCAGCTGTCTCAACCGCGAACTCGGCGAAATTGCATTACGAGTAAAGATGCTCGTTACGCGCAGCAGGACGGAAAGACCCCGTGACCTTTACTACAGCTTGGTATTGGTGTTCGGTGTGGCTTGTGTAGGATAGGTGGGAGACTGTGAAGCTTGGACGCTAGTTCAGGTGGAGTCATTGTTGAAATACCACTCTGGTCATATTGGATACCTAACTTCGAACCGTGATCCGGTTCAGGGACAGTGCCTGGTGGGTAGTTTAACTGGGGCGGTTGCCTCCTAAAAAGTAACGGAGGCGCCCAAAGGTTCCCTCAACCTGGTTGGTAATCAGGTGTCGAGTGTAAGTGCACAAGGGAGCTTGACTGTAAGACTGACAAGTCGAGCAGGGACGAAAGTCGGGACTAGTGATCCGGCAGTGGCTTGTGGAAGCGCTGTCGCTCAACGGATAAAAGGTACCTCGGGGATAACAGGCTGATCTTGCCCAAGAGTCCATATCGACGGCATGGTTTGGCACCTCGATGTCGGCTCGTCGCATCCTGGGGCTGGAGTAGGTCCCAAGGGTTGGGCTGTTCGCCCATTAAAGCGGTACGCGAGCTGGGTTTAGAACGTCGTGAGACAGTTCGGTCCCTATCCGCTGCGCGCGCAGGAAATTTGAGAAGATCTATCCCTAGTACGAGAGGACCGGGATGGACGAACCTCTGGTGTGTCAGTTGTTCCGCCAGGAGCACCGCTGATTAGCTACGTTCGGAACGGATAACCGCTGAAAGCATCTAAGCGGGAAGCCGGCTTCGAGATGAGATTTCCATCCCTTCGGGGGAGAGGCTCGCAGCTAGACTACTGCGTTGATAGGCCGGATGTGGAAGTGGGGACTAAAGACCCATGAAGCTGACCGGTACTAATAAGCCGATAATTTGATAACACTCAGTTTGAAGAAGCTGCTTTAGCGTCCACTATGTGGTTCTCGATGTACGGTCGAGAACAACGCCTTCGTCATGAGGGCTCTATAACTGAAAAATATAGAATCGATTCATCGAAAGATGTTTCGGCGGCTATAGCGAGAGGGAAACGCCCGGTCACATTCCGAACCCGGAAGCTAAGACTCTCAGCGCCGATGGTACTGCAGGGGGGACCCTGTGGGAGAGTAGGACACCGCCGGACTTAACTT
>NZ_SOGT01000003.1:0-1625 GCF_004403345.1 Cryobacterium lyxosi | reverse complement strand
GCTGGGGTGCGCGAAGAGGCGGGCCTCGCGTGCTGTGTGCACGTGGGGCCCGCCTGGTTCCTGCGAGGGAGTTCTGGGGTGGTTAGTGGGGGTGGTTAGCCTTTTTTGATGGTGACGATGGAGTTGTCGGTGTAGTAGTTGCGTTGGAAGTCGATGATGGTGGTGGTTTTGGCTATGACGGCGCAGTTGGCGACCTTGGTGTCGCGGCCGAATTTGTTGTCTGTGATGATGGTGCCTTTGAGGGGGCCGTAGGTTTTTTCGGCGATGTTGACGGTGCAGGCGCCGTTGTTGGCGTAGTTGTTGGTGTAGACGAAGTTGGAGACCACTCCGCGGTCTTGGGTGATTTGCACGGCGGCGCTGTGGGAGTCGGTGAGGCGGTTGCCGATGACTTTGACGTTGTTGCCGCTTTGTACCTGGATGGAGTCGTCGTGGCTGGGGGATCCGCCTTGGTTGGGGTCGTTGAGGTAGTGCATGTGGTCGTGGATCCAGCTTTTCTGGATGAGTGCGTTGCTGCCGGTGATGTGGATGCCGTCGATGACGTTGTGGATGTTGAGGCGGGTGGCGGTGAAGTTGTAGCCGTAGATGCCGTTGGCGTGGGGTGAGGCGATGGTCGGGAACAGTTCGGTGTCGGTGATGGTGAGGTTGCTGTAGCCGCCGAGGTTGTTGATGAGGGCGCCGGGACCGGTCATGGTGCGGCCGCGGATGATGGAATTCTTGATGGTGACGTTGGCGGCGCTGATTTTGATCAGGCCGCGCACGTCGAGGCCGTTGAGGACGGTGCCGGGCGTGGTGACATTGATGTCACCGTTGACGACCTTCAGGGCGGTGCCGGCGGGAACACCGGTGTTGGAGGCGGTGGGCGGGCCAGCAGTTGGAACCGGGGCGGGCGCTGGGGCCGGGGCGGGGGCTGGGGCCGGTGCGGGTGCGGGTGTGGGTGCTGGTGCGGGGGTGGGGGCGGGGACGGTCTTGGCGGTGTAGCCGACGATGGTCATGTCGACGGTGACGTTGGCGGTGGCGCTGGCGACGGTGATGGTGCCGTCGGACTTGCTGGTGACGGGGACGGTGTAGGTGCGCTCGGGGCCGTCGCCGGTGGGAGCGGTGAAGTAGTAGCGCTGGGTGTTTTCTGGACCGACGAGAACCTTGATGTCGGTGCGGGCCGCAGCGGTGGTGTCGAACATGACGTCGACCGTGGCTGCGTCGGCGGGGATCGTGCCCAGGTCGCGGGTGACTTTGCTGCCGGCAGGGACGGCGACCGACGTGGTGTTCGTGGCGGCTTGGGCGGGCAGTACGGTCAGGCCGCTCAGCGCAACGGCGCACGCGCCAGCTGCGGCGACGAGGGCCAGGCGGTTGGACGGGCGAGTGGAACGAGGCGGGCGAACGGTGGCGGGCGAAGCGAAAACAGTGGAGGGAGTCATGGTTCACATTTCGTTGGGGCACAGATTCGGGGGGTGCAGGTGGTGGCTGTAGGGGCCGCGTGGAATACGATGAGCATTGCCCACTATGGGCAATGTCACAATCGAACTCGGGGCTTTCTCAGGTTCACCCCCCGTTCAGGGGCAGACGATGTGCGCACAGTGCGCGCAAAAAAGCGGCCGGACCTGCACTAACAGGCCCAGCCGCATCCA
>NZ_SOGT01000007.1:0-1133 GCF_004403345.1 Cryobacterium lyxosi | reverse complement strand
GGTTCGTGATGGGGCGTGCAGACTCCCCGTATCCCCCCTGTGCGCGCTCTTCTGTTGCGCGTCGTCGGCGCATGCCCCGGCCGGGTAGGCCGGACCGTAGACTCACACTGTACGAGCTGGCGATTGGCAGAGTCGCCAAGCACAGCCGTGACCGAAGGAGGGTGTGCTCTTGCGTCGAACTGGTCGCTTCCCTAGGGCGTGGACATTAGCCGTGGCTGCATCTGTGGCGTCCGTCTGCGTATCTCTCGCTGGATGCGCATCGATGACGGGCGCGAATGCGGCGAGCCTGGATTCGATCGCCGAGCTCGCGAGAGCTGTTGGTATCGCTCCTGAACTCGTGTACACGACTGAGGTGGACGGCTACGATCTCGCACCGCAGTCGGTCGGGCCGGGTGCTGCAGACGGGATGTCGGCTACCTGGTTCAACAGCAGCACGGGTGCGATGCTGACCATCCGTAGCGATTCTGGGGAACTCACGGAAGCGTCGTGTGCTGCGACACCCCTTTGGGATGCGCCCGGCGGAGCGGTGACGTGTGCCAATGAGGATGGCGTCTGGCATCGGTCGGCTGGAGGCATCCACGAGTACGTCGCGGTGCGAGACGGTGCGCTGATCTGGGTATCCGGAATGAACGACGCGTCGCCAGCGGATCTTCTGACAGCCGCGAAGAAAGTGCACGTGCCATCGGATGCCGAACTCGAACTGCTCTTCTCCGACGTTCCCAAGACTCCGGGCGAACCGGTGGAGCGCGGAGACCTACCTGAGGATGGCGACGGTGCGCCGATCGATCCGACCGGGCCGGGTGGTTAGTTCCACTCCGCCGAATGCGGCCGCTTGCCGGGCCGCTCCTCATATCTCTAGCCCTAATCCTCGTGGCCGGCGAGGCGCCGTCTGAGCTCTAAGTTCTCACCCTGCGCCTTGGCCAGCGCGAGTTGGAGCTGGCTCAGTTCCCTCCGGTCGGCCTCGCGTTCGGATTTCAGCCGGGCCGAAAGACCGCACGGCAGCGGACGTGCTGGGGCGCTCGTCCGCTCCCGGCTCGGTTACGCGGAGGAGGTGTCTGCTTCGAAGCTGTTCGATACCGGCGTCACCCCTGATGACACCCGACCAAACCAGCGCCGCCCTCGGCATCAAGCGG